>RFPC01000031.1 GCA_009926305.1 bacterium | reverse complement strand
GCACCGACCTCTACTATAATAACCTCTGCAGATTATTTGATTATCACTGGGTGAGATAAAAGTCCATCCTTCAGAGTTTCTTGGGGGAAACTGGCTATTTCTTTTCGATTTCTAGCGCTAACCAGCTACCCGATAGGCGGTCGGTAAGATCTAAGGTCCCATATTTTCGAAAGATTGCTGCTCCGAGGACTGGCTGTAGAAGAAGAGAAACTGGGGTAAGGGTGTGTCGAAGGAAATAGGAGGCATATGGCAACCTTCGCTCTAGGTTTTTATCATATAATTTACACCCTGACAGGATTGTTCCAAGCGAATACCTCCTACCGACAAGTGCGGGTAGGAGCGGATAGAGGAGGAACGCGATCAGTACACTTGAGAGGAGATTTCCAGTTACATAAGCGTTCGCAACACTGTACATGGGATTGTCCGGTTGTAAGACGGCGATAAGTAGGGGTTGATTCTCAAAAAGACTTATTCCGATACAAACTGACATGGCAAGTATCAAGATTCCAATGAGATCGATGAAAAATGCACAGACTCTCAGCCGAGTGTTGGCTGGAACTGGGAGGAGAGCGGCTGTCTGGGGCGTACTGAGGGAGCTCCCTTTCTTTAGGGAAAACACTTTTGTGTGGAGTTTCTGCTCAACGGCTTCAAGGTGTTTTTTCGCTGTTAGGCTCTCTACCTTCCGATTAATGCTCTGAGTTCCCGACTCCTGAAATCTATTTTCGATGGTACTGTCATCAAATGCTTCGCGAGCCAGTGCAAAAAGAAGGTGAGTAGATTCTTCCTGTTGAGCACCGAGAGTAGACGCGGCAGAAATCTCAAAATCGGCGACTTTTATTTGGGAGAGCTCTTGAGCACACTCTTGAAAGAGTCCTTCAATAGTTGCTTGATTTGCCGTTCGGTGGCGACCACAGCGAGAGCACTCAGATGCGCTTTGATCATACTGGATATCACAGCAAGCCCAAGTGCTCATTGGTTCCTCTCACAGATAGCTTGTATCATTGCAATCGCCGCTATTGCCGCTGTCTCAGACCGGAGAGTGTTGTTGCCTAATCGCAAGAGAGAAAAGTCTATGCTCACGAGTAGCTCCTCTTCCTCTTCGGTGAAATCACCTTCTGGTCCTACCGCAATACAGCTCATTCGAGGTACTGGTGGTGGCATTATCTGCGATAGGGTCTTTGAGTTTGGGGATAGTGAGCAACACAACCTCGGTCCTGTTGAAGACTTCTGAAGTTCTCGGAGGAGATTGTCTTGAGAGGTGCAGATGTGGACACGAGGAATCGAGAGGCGTTTTGACTGTTTTGCGGCCGCTTCTGCTACTTTATGGAGTCGTTCTTCCCGCTTTTTTACCTCACTTGAGTCTTTTAGTCGTAGAATGCTGCGCGCTGTTTGCCAGAGAATTACGGACTCAACTCCAAGCTCTGTAGCTTTTTCAACTACGAGCTCGTTTTTTTTTCCTTTGCTCATTCCAAAGATGAGCGTTTGAACGGCTGGTTGAGCTGTAGGTGGAACCAGTAATTTCTCTTCAATACAAACTTCTATCTGTGCATCTTGTGTTCTTTGTATCGTTCCAAGGAATACCTCACCTGTGAAACAATCGTGTGCTTTACTTGACGAGGAGACAACTCTTACCCGTTCTCCTTCTTGAAGTCGTAGGACGTGCTGCGCGTGGTGACTATCTGATTCACTCAAGGGTACGCACGACCCGACACTACAGGGATGTTCTACAAAAAACTGCGGTAGTGTTGAACTACTTTGAATGGCCACCTCTAATCAGCCTGTCTTCTAGATAGGCGATTTTGTCGAGACCCACTATCCGCTCTTGTTCAATAACGAATGTCGGCGTGTCAAAAACTCCTAATTTTTTACCACGCTTGTATATGCCCTTTACGCGCTCTCGTGTGTCGGAGTTCGACAGCTTGCTTAAGAACTCTCCCAAATCCACATCGAGCTCTTCACATAGCTCACTCAGGAATTCATCATCATTCGGATTGGCTCCGAGACCCCACCATCTGTGCGATACTTTGTAATTATACTCCATCTGAAATCCAAGGTCGCCAGCAACAACGGCGCCGCGGGTAACTCTGCTCGGATCGTATTCTTCCTGAGGCCAGTTTGAGGGGAACTCCAGCGGGATATTGTGTTCTGCCGCGTAGCGTCTGGTGTCTTCATACAGGTATGAGAGCTTGTCCGGGTTAATAGGCGCGCCCTGGATCTGCTGTCCTGATGCCTTAGCAGAAAAAGGTTGCCACAGCAGTTCTACGTCATATTTTTTTTCAAGATCGTAAATATGCTCAAGTGCGAGATATGAATAGGGGCTTTGGAATGAGTAGAATACTTCTATTTTAAGTGCCATTATGCTTTTAAGACCTTATCAAGACTTTGTGATTTGCTGTTTCGTCCATTCGGACCATACTTCATTGTATTGATCACCAACCTTTGAACTACAACAAAAAGTTTATAGTGTTAACATTTTTTCGGATTATAGGAGCCTTAGTAAGATTTTGCACCCCTTCAGCACTAAATTCCCGATATTTTAAGAAAGGAAGCCTCCCGAGTTCGCGGTCTTTCGTAACACGGTGAGTGGCATTCGTTGAACGGAGAGTCGTGGGTGAAGAGCGAAATGGATGGCGTATTCAGCTAACCGTCTGGAATTAATAGGCTATTTGTGTTGACTCAGTGCTGCGATGCTATCAGCTCGTCTCTGATAGCCAACCTTCCTCGGATGAGAGGTTCAGCAAACGGAGTACTGAGAGTGGCTTTCAGGGGTTTCAAGAGAGAGTTTCAGTCAGTGAGTGGTCTTCTGTGTCATTTGTGATTACACTTTCGATGGATTTAAAGAGTATTCTGATTGGGAGTCAGCACAGTAATGAAAAGGCGTGAAGAGCTAACGTTTCTTGAGAAGATTTATATCGTTGAGATTCTCAGAGGACTTGGGGTTACCTTCACCCGACTTACGAGAAATTTCTCCCTTCATCTGCTCCATACACTCGGTATTGATGTTGGGGTTAAGCGGGCGGCCAGTATCCAGTATCCCAATGAGCGCAGGGTGTATCCTCCACGCTATCGGGGGAGGCACCGTCTTACTCTCCACCAAGATGGTTCTGTAAAGTGTACTTCTTGTTTCCTGTGCGCTACCGCGTGCCCGGCGCAGTGTATTTATATTGAGCCAGCAGAGCACTCAGATGAGAAGATTGAAAAATTTCCTCACCGGTATGAGATTGACACCTTGCTGTGCATTTACTGCGGATACTGCGTAGAGGCTTGTCCCGTGGATGCGATTCGAATGGACACTGGACTTCATCCTGAAGTCTACGACACCGACCCGCGGTTGTTTATTGAAGACAAGGAAGTGTTGATGGAGCGGTCTCGAGAGATTGAGACGAAGGGTGCCGAGCGTATGTATGAAGAACACATGAAGAAGATGCAGAACATGGAGGCGCGCCCATTTCAGTAGATTGCAGCTCGCCCATGGATAGTGGCAAGTACTGCCCGCATGAGTTTTTTTTCGAGTGTTTATCGAGAGTCGGTAATAAGTATTTTGTGACCATCTCCCCGCACTCTATCTCGTGACGTAGTGCATCTCTCGACAGGATGCCTCTTGTAACGCGGTGCATCTCGTAATGCGGTGCTGGATCAAACAAGTGTGCTGGACGAAAGAGTGAAATGAAGATGAGCAGTTTTTGGTCTCACTATATTCGGTATCAACGAGCTGCGCGATATGCCTGTGCGGTGGGTACCTTTTTTTTCTCAAGTGCTTTTCCTGTCGCAAGCCTTGGAGATGTCCCTGACACCAGTGTTCAGGATACTTCTACGTTGTCCACGCTGTCTACGCCGTTTTCTAGAAGTGCTCTGATCTTTCGGCAATCTCAAGAAAAATCGCTCGACCAGAACTCTCAATCGCAGAAGCGAGCATCTCACGGCTCACTATCTGATTGGCTTGCTCAGCAAGGGATCCCGCAGGCGCTCCATCCCGCTGCTCCGACAGCGCTGAAACTGGAGTCAGGTCAGCGGCCTCAATGGGGTAGTGCTTTTGAGTGGCATAGGGATTGGCTTGGTACGTATACTCAAAGATTTCTGCAAACAACCTGGAAGCAAAAGGGGGTAAGCTTTGAACTTCGGGGAGAGCTGAAGCGTGTGTATCCATATCGGCTGGAGCGCTTTGAGAGACCTCAACTGTTCAGAGAAAGGGTGATGATCTCGCCAGGATTTTTCTCGAAGGGACATCAGTGGTTGACCATTCGACCCCATGTGCAGAGCAGTGAGAAGCAAGGCGAAGATAAATTATGGATGTTTTCTCCTGTGCTGGGTCGAGTGCGTCGAATGAATGCGGTAAATCGTGAAGATAAGCTTCTGCGCTCCGATGTGTCACTCGATGATCTCGGACTCTTCGCGCGCTCATCAGATGGACTTACCTTGAGTGAGGAAGTAGGTGGAGAGTATCTGGTGCCACTTTTCATTAAGAAATTATTTGCGAGTCAATCGAATGATAAGGGCTGCTTCCAGCTTTCACAGACAACATTTCCAAGCGCAGCACGTCTTTCTGTTCAAACCGAGGGAGAATCAGCGGCAGTGCGAATAGATCAATGGCTTTCTCAAGCAAACTTTTTTAATCGGGAAGTAAAGATACTTCACTTGAAGGCAAGCGATCCCTATTCAGATATTGCCCGGGAAGTCGTGGTAATTGACGCAGAGCTGTTACTACCAATTTATCGGATTTCATATGATATATTTGGTAAACAGAGAAATTCATCTGTTATGGTTTATGGGTTTAGCAGGATGGGAGAGAATACTCCGCAAGAGCGGGTAGTCCCGATCGGGATCGCTTCTCTGCTCCTTGATCATGAAACAGAATCACTAACAGTTGTTCAAAGTTTAGAGCATGCGTGGTGTCATTTAACCGATGAAGATCTGAATGATTTTCAGCCACAAAGATTTGCCGTTCGGGATGAAGCGATTCGCAGAGCTCAAAACAGCACTGGTGCGCCAGTTCTTGAGCTGCAAGAGGGCAACTCCTTAGATAATCTTGATACGAGCCCTCACGACATTCGCACTGATGCGTCTCTCAATGAATAATCGTTCAGAGGCCGGAGCTAATATTCGCCGTTTGCTATTTGATGCGCTTTAGGCTCGGTGAGGGTTTTTCCCTCTCTTCGGGAGCAGGGCCGTCTTGAGCTGATACTTTACTCTCAGGGCTATCGATTCGGGTTAGAGCTGCATGTCTTTTTTTCGCATCAGATTGAAGACTTGAATCGTCAGATGACGACCGAGTGGGTGATTGAGGTTGTGAATCATTGGTAAGAGCCTCTTCTTCTGTTGGCTCATCGGTTACCACGCCTCGAACCATCTCCTCCAGAATCTCCCTCGGTGCATGTTCTGGCCAGAAGCGGCTTTCACCGGACATCTGGGTTATCCCCCATATATGTTTGATCGGCACCACGCATGTATGGGCTCCCTCTGGAAAAAGGAGCTCAGCCTGAACCTCGGTTTCAGAGATGGTCAGAGGCCCCCTGTAGTAATGACTGAGCTTTAACGTCACATTCGGACTTCCCATAAGTTGCATTGGCAAGGAGACCTCTTCTGCTTGGCCATTGAGATGAACGAAGACTTCTTTGTCTTCAAGAGCTTTCTCCAGAGCAAGCCGGAGCTCCTGA
Organism: bacterium; assembly: GCA_009926305.1. NCBI lineage: Bacteria > bacterium. The sequence goes on along the minus strand of RFPC01000031.1, from coordinate 24,076 downwards.
ACTGTATTTCTTGTTTGTGCCATCGAATTTTTGAATCGCCTCTATTTTAGGGGAATCTAACGGGATTGAGTATATTCTTCAATATAAGTGATGAGAAGTTACGTGAGTCCAAGAAAATTTCGTTCTTTAGAGCTTTTTTTAGCAGGGATAGTCCTCGTTTTGCTTGTACTACTGGGCTTGCCCGTTGTTTCGGGGGAATTCCGATATCTTGCTGCCTTGAATCCAGAGCTTCATCACTTTCAATAGCCCATAGCATCTTCTTCGGCTTGACATTCGTTGCAGATTTCCGCTCTTCTGACGGGAAGAAGGCTCTTATCGCTCCATTTGCCACCGCCGCCGCTCATTACCGATTGTCTTCTCCGGTCTCGTTTGTCGAGGTGTTCTGCACCAAGATACCTGGCTAAAATTAGCTACTTAGACGAGGTGAGGGATGTCGGAGCTGGCTTAGGCGTGGTTAAATCTCCCTGTGTATGGGATAGAGTGTGGGAGCCCATTTCTTTTGCTTTTGGAGTTCTAAATGGCGGAAATTGAAACAACCCTTCAACAGGAATCAAGAGACAGGTATCTCACCTATGCCCTGAGTGTCGTGACGGGTCGCGCCTTGCCAGATGTGCGGGATGGGCTGAAGCCAGTCCAGCGCCGCATTCTTTACGCCATGGCGAGTAACCTGAAATTGAATCCAGAGGGGTCTCATCGGAAGTCAGCCGCGGTTGTGGGAGAGGTGCTGGCACGCTATCACCCTCACGGGGATACCGCATGCTACGATGCTCTCGTTCGGATGGCTCAGGACTTCTCTTTACGCTATCCCTTGATTGATGGTCAGGGGAATTTTGGTTCTCTCGATGGGGATAGTGCCGCGGCCTATCGCTATACCGAGTCCAAGTTGCTTCCGATTGCACTTGAGGCTATCGGCGAGATTGGTGAGGAAACAGTCGGCTTTCGTGAGAACTTTGATTCAACCGTCACGGAGCCAGAGGTGCTTCCTAGTCGCATTCCGCAGCTTTTAATGAATGGGGCATCAGGAATCGCAGTTGGGATGGCAACCAGCATTCCTCCTCACAACTTAAGTGAGCTAGTGAAGGGATTAAAGGCGTTGTTAAGGGATCCCGAGCTTTCAACAGCTAAGTTAAGCGGATATGTAAAAGCGCCGGATTTTCCAACCGGGTGCCTGATTCTCAATTCCAAGAAAGAGATTGATGAGATTTATCGAACGGGCCGTGGCTCAATACGGATGCGAGGAGAGTGGAAGTCGGAGGTGCTTCCCCGAGGAAAAGAGGCGATTGTCATCACATCTATCCCGTATGCATTAAATAAGGCTCAGCTTGTAGAGAAGATTGCGGACCTTATCATTGGCAAGAAAGTTCCGCAGATCATCGATGTCCGAGATGAGTCAACAGAAGATGTTCGGATTGTACTTGAGCTTGCCTCGGGAGCTGATCCAGAGCTTGTAATAGCCTATCTCTACAAGCATACACCATTAGAATCTAACTTTCCCGTAAACTTCACAGCACTGACTCCCACAGGGTCAGGAGCAAGTCGTCCAGAGCTACTCTCATTGAAGAAGTGTCTGCAGTTTTTTCTCGACTTTCGGGAGGAAGTGGTTGAAAAGCGACTTCGATATGAGCGGAAGAATCTTGCCCATCGTGTTCATATCTTGGAGGGGCTGGTTGCCATCTACGATGCGCTCGATGAGGCTTTAAAGATTATTCGAAGGAGTGAAGGCAGGACTGATGCTGCGACCAAGTTGCGGAAACGCTTCAAACTCAGTGAAGTTCAGAGCTTTGCTGTGGTTGACATGCGAGTGTATCAACTCTCAAAGACTTCGATTGAAGATATTCGGGGTGAGTTGGAAGCGAAAACGGTTCGAATGAAAGAGATTGATAGCATTCTAAAGAGTAGAGCTAAAATCCGTGCCCTCGTGGAAAAAGATCTAGACTCAGTAGAAAAGAAATACGGCGATACGCGGCGCTCTAAGATAGTGAAAAGCTATGAGGAGATAGAAATCAGCGCTAGCGATTTTATTGTTGAAGAGGATGTCTTTGCCATAGTTACTTGGGATGGTTGGATTAAGCGTGTACGACAAACGAATGATATTGCGACAACACGACTTCGAGAGGGCGATGAGATTCTTCATGCCCATCCGTTGTCGACTGTCGATTCAGTCATATTTGTTACGAATCTTGGATACCTATACTCGCTTTCAGTTGATCAGTTTCCTTCGTCTAGCGGCTATGGGAGTCCAATCCAGAAGTTCCTAAAATTTCGTGACGGAGAACGGGTTGTGGAAAGCTTTGCACTTCATAGCAAAACACCATCACAGGAGTTGTTGTCTCTAGATAATTCTTCTTCAAAGATCGAAGAAGGAGCAACGCTTGCCTTGATCAGTGCTCACGGACTCGGATTTGCATTCACGGTAGATGAACTCTCTGGCCTGAAAAAGAATGGAAAGCGTATCATGAAGCTTCGCGATGGTGATGAGCTGAGAGGGGTGCTTATGATGAGTGCTGAGATTGCACTTTTTACAGAGCTTGGATACGGACTTGTTGTTAAGAAGAAAGACCTGCCTGTGCGAAGTCAACCAGCGCTTGGGGTAATTCTGATTGGAGTCAAAGATGGCGATCAAGTCGTTGGTGCTATTCAAAAGGTAAAAAAGGTAAGAATCACTCCTGAGCAGGGAAAGGAGCGAGAAGTAACCTTTGGTTCGTTACCAAAGGGGAGACGTGGCACCAGAGGGAAGAAGGTGGTTGCTCGAGGAGGAATTATGACTGTTGAGGAAATGCAATGAGCGCAAAGAAATCCTACGCCGCCCAGGATATTGAGGTCTTAGAGGGGTTAGATCCCGTTCGTAGAAGACCAGGAATGTACATTGGTGGAACGGAAAAGGCAGGCTTGCACCACTTGGTCCGTGAAATTCTAGACAATTCGGTTGATGAGGCTATGAATGGATACGCCGATAAAATTGAGGTGATTCTCCATCGGGAGGGTGACTGTATTACACTGACCGATAATGGCCGGGGAATTCCTGTAGACCGGCATCCGAAGCTCAAAAAGTCTGCCCTGGAGGTTATTCTTACGACTCTTCATGCTGGCGGTAAGTTTTCAGAAAGAAACTACGCCTCGGCCGGCGGTTTGCACGGAGTCGGTGCTTCTGTTGTAAACGCACTTTCAGATGAGTTTCATGCAACAGTTTGGCGAGATGGATTTGAATGGTCGCAATCTTTCTCACGTGGAAAGGCTCGTGGTCCTGTAAAGAAGGGAAAGAAGATTCGGAAGCACGGTACGAGTATTCAGTTTCGACCTGATCCAGAAATTTTTAGAGTTACTGAATTTTCTGCCACAGAAATCGAACAGATGTTGAGAGAGAAAGCCTTCTTGAATAAGGGGCTCACACTTGTATTTAAGAATGAGATCTCTGGCTCTGAAGCAGAGTTTTTCTTCGATGATGGCGTGCAGTCCTACCTTTCTCTTTTGCTGGCAGAATCAAAACAAACCCCGATTGGGGACGAACGATTCGTGTTAGAGCAAGAGGAAGGGATTCGGATTGAAGCTGCGTTTTGCTGGACAGAAGGAACGGCCGAGCGAGTCCTTTCTTACGTAAATGGAATTCACACTCGTGGTGGCGGTAGTCATGCTGATGGATTCCGTTCAGGAATTGTGAAGGCCGTTCGAAATTATATCTCAGTGCATAATCTCTTGCCGCGAGGGGTTAAGATTGTTGCGGAAGACGTGAGAGAGGGGATTGTCTGTATTCTCTCTGTGAATATCCCTGGTGCGATCAGTCAATTGCAATTTCAGGGGCAGACAAAAGACAAGCTCAACAATCCAGAGGTAGTGGGTTCTGTTGAGTCCCTCACTCGCTCATTCGAGAACGTAATGAACGAGAATCCTAATCTGGCAGCAATGCTTGTTGAGAGAGTGGTGCTTGCTGCAAAAGCACGAGTTGCAGCTCGAGCAGCTTCTCAAAATGTATCAAGAAAGATAGGGGCCCATAGAAGATTAAATCTTCCTGGTAAACTCGCGGACTGTTCTTCAACGAATCCCTCAAACAGTGAGATTTTTATAGTTGAAGGGGACTCAGCTGGTGGCACTGCCAAGCAAGGACGAGACAGGAAAACTCAAGCCATTCTGCCTCTGCGGGGAAAGGTATTAAATACCATTTCAGCAACGGCAGATAAGGTGGCGGCAAATAAAGAACTTCAAGATCTTGCAAGCGCTCTTGGATGCGGGATCGGTGATAAGTTTCAGCTAGCAAAGCTCAGATACGCAAAGGTCGTTATTCTCACCGATGCTGATGCTGATGGAATGCATATTGCCGCACTTTTAATGGCCTTCTTTTACCGCTTTATGCGTCCCTTATTGGATGAAGGGCACCTGTATCTCGGTCTTTCCCCGCTCTATAGGATTCGGTTCGGCAGCGGGAAAAGTGAGGAGCTTCACTGGGTTTACAGTGAGGAGGAAAAGGATCACGTGTTAAAAACCTCAAAAAAGAAAAATCCCCATATTACCCGTTTTAAAGGACTTGGGGAGATGAACAGTGGAACCCTCTGGGATACAACCTTGAATCCGAAGACTCGTAAGTTACTGAAAATTCAGATAGATGATGTTGCTGAAGCTGATGCTATGCTAGAATCATTATTTGGGAAGGATAGTTCTGGCCGGTATGAATTGATTCAAGAACATGCTCCAAGGCTTGAACTGGATCTATAAAAAGAATACTTGAAAGGGGCATGGAAAATTCGATTTTTGACCAATTAGACCGATCTGCGGAGCGACACGGTGCATGTGAGCCGAGATGGTTAGTGCAGCGCAAACATCCAGAGCTCGTTGCTGACCGATATGGAGACGATGGCCCTGAAGTTATTTTGCTTCACGGCCTGTTGGGTGCCATGTCGAATTGGGAAACAACGGTTCCGTTAATGGCGCGTTTTGCGCAGCCAACAGTTTTTGGCTTCCCGCTTCTGAGTGGGCATCGTTCTGAAGTAAAAGTTAAAGCGCTTGCCGCGTTAACGGAGTATTACATCCGACGTGATAACCTTGGGCCGGTTGTCTTGTGTGGCAACTCACTTGGCGGACACGTTGCGATGCGGCTTTGTCTTGCTGCTCCTGAGCTCGTAGATTGTTTGGTGCTTTCGGCGACATCGGGTCTCTATGAGCATTCTGTTGATACTCTTCCTATCCGAATCGGTGAGAAGTTCGTTCGAGAGCACATGGCCAAAGTTTTCTATCAACAGCAGTTTGTAACTGAAGAGGCTGTAGCAGAGATTGTAAAGATTCTCTCAAGCAGGATGAACACCCTTAATCTCATTCATGCTGCGCGGAGTGCAAAAAAAGACAATCTTGCCGACCGACTCAAGGAAATTCAGGTCCCAACGCTACTCGTGTGGGGTGAAGATGACACAGTGACAACGATGGATGTGGCTCATCAGTTCAATGAATTAATCCCAAACTCAACGTTAGTAACGCACAAGAATTGTGGACATGCTCCAATGATTGAGTATCCTGAATGGTTCACAGAGCAGGTAGAGAGCTTCTTAAGAGAAAACTCAAGGTACTACAGCAGCGACAAGTCTTAGTCGGAAAGTGTTTAGTCTGGTTTACGGATAGGAGGGGTGGAGATGTCAGAGAATGAAAAGCCGGTAATCGCTGGAGAGCGCCCAATAATCGAAGAGATGCCAGCAGGGGAGTATTGGTGGTGTACCTGCGGTCGTTCTACGAATCAGCCATTTTGTGACGGCTCTCACAAGGGAACCGGCCTGACCCCCCTTAAGTTTGAGCTGAAAGAGCCTAAGCGGGTAGCTTGGTGTACCTGTAAGCACACGAAGAAGTCGCCGTTGTGTGATGGCTCACACAATCGCCTTCCAGAGGATGCCTGTCGTTCAGAGAAGACCTGTCACTCAGAGGATGGAAATTCCTGAAAAGGAATCATGTCAGGAGTACTTCCTCTCTTCTCTTGCTCAAGCTGTTTTGAGCTCTTCCTTTGTTTTTCCTTTGGGCTTCCAGTACAGTGGTCAGGGTTTATGTCTTTCAGTACCATCGCTTAAAAGGGGGAGTATGAACGAGCACCTGGGTGAATCCTCTCAGTCTGATATCCAACAACTTGCAACTACTATTCGGGTTTTGTCGGCAGAGGCTGTTGAGGCCGCAAATTCAGGGCATCCTGGAATGCCGATGGGAGCGGCTGATTATGCCGCATTGTTGTGGAGTGATTTCTTGCAATTCTCGCCATCGAATCCAGAGTGGTTGGGGAGAGATAGGTTTGTTCTTTCTGCTGGACACGGCTCAATGTTGCTGTATTCGTTGCTGCATCTTTTTGGGTACGACCTTCCGATGGATGAGATTCGTAACTTTCGACAGTGGGAGAGTCGAACTCCGGGGCACCCAGAGTTTGGCATTACCCCAGGCGTTGAAACCACGACGGGACCACTCGGTCAGGGGCTTTCCAATGGTGTGGGGCTTGCGCTCTCTCAGAGGATGTTGGCTGAGCGATATTCTCAAGAACTCTTCTCGGGTCGGATCTTCGGCATTGTCAGTGACGGAGATCTGATGGAGGGTGTGGCCTCTGAAGCTGCTTCATTAGCAGGCCATCTTCAGCTTGGAAATATAACCTACATCTATGATGACAATCAGATTTCGATTGGTGGAAAGACTGATGTCTGCTTCACTGAATCGGTGCCTGAGCGATTTCAGTCGTACGGTTGGCACGTAGAGGTCTGTGACGGACATAACATAGAGGAAACGAGGCAGTGTTTGAAGCGAGCGGTTAACGAACAGGCTCGACCGAGCATTATTTGTGCGCGCACAAAAATCGGATTTGGGAGTCCGCATAAGGTAGACACTTCTGATGTGCATGGTGCACCTCTCGGTGCTGAAGAACTCCATTTGACCAAAGAGCAATTGGGATGGACGGAGTCTGGTGCGTTCATAGTGCCGGCAGCGGTACAGGAGTTTTGTCGAGCTCGAATCTCAGATAAAGAAGAGTCGTGTGTTCGCTGGGAGAAGTTATTCACTGCTTGGAAAGAAGGGAACCCAGAGAAAACTAAAGAGCTAGAGGCTCATCTTTCTCTTACTCTTCCCGCTGAGCTTCAGCAGGAGCTTGTCGCAACGCTCAGCGGAATGAACGGAAAAGCAACTCGCGAAATCTCAGGTGCAGCGATCCAAGTTATTGCGAAACACGTGCCTGGATTCGTTGGTGGATCAGCCGACCTGGAGCCTTCAAATAAAACTCTGATTAAAGACAGTTCGGATATTAGCCCGACAAGTTTTGCAGGGAGGAATATCCGCTTTGGTGTGCGAGAACACGCTATGGGAGCCGTTGTAAACGGTTTGGCGTATACCCGTAATTGGATACCGTATGGCGCTACGTTTCTTGTCTTTGCTGACTATCTCAGGCCTACCATCCGTTTAGCTGCGCTGTCTCATCTGCAGAGTATGTTCATCTTTACTCACGATAGCTTTTGGGTCGGTGAAGATGGTCCAACGCACGAGCCGATTGAACACATTCAGTCATTGAGGATTATTCCTAATTTGGATGTATATAGACCTGCTGACGGACTTGAGGCCGCGATGTGTTACATGATGGCACTTGAGTCGAAAGAGCGTCCGAGCGCTCTCCTGTTTACTCGGCAGGGAGTAGCTGCTTTAAGCCGTCCTTCGGATTTTCAAGTTGACGAAATCAGAAAGGGTGCATATGTGGTGGCACGGCCGGAGGTGTCGGATTGTGTACTGGTGGCAACTGGCTCGGAAGTCTCGCTTGCACTCGAGGCAGCTGAGATGCTTGCTGAGCGCGGGTATTCATTTCGAGTAGTGTCAGCTCCGTGTCTGGAAGCCTTTTATCGTTTGCCAGCTTCTGAGCGCGAATGCATTATTCCAAGAGGTGCAAAAATCGTATCGGTAGAAGCTGGTCTTACCACTGGATGGGAGAAGGTCACTGGAGAGCACGGCTTGCAGATAGGAATCGATCACTTTGGAGCGTCTGCCCCTGGTGGTATCTTGGCTGAGAAGTTCGGATTTGTTCCTTTGGCCATCTCGGAGAAAGTGTATACTTGGATTGAATCATTCCAGTGATGGAATCTGGAACAGACGCTAGGGTGTGATGAATCAATCGGAGGAACCGATGCGAGATTATCTGCGAGAGAAATTTCCACGGTCATGGCTCTTTGTTATTGTTCTCCTTTCTGGAGGGCTTCTTCTTTCACTGTATAGCAGCTTTGAATATGTGCGCCTCATCCACTTTCCAATGAGTGGAGATGCGATATGTAATTTCACTGAAACTTTAAACTGTGAATCGGCAATTCTCAGTCGGTATTCATCTGTTTTTGGCATCTCACTGGGTAGTTTTGGCGCACTTTTTTACGGACTCTCTCTCCTATTCTTTCTTTTTTTTACTCCGCCAGAAGGGGAGACCCCAGATGGTGCACTGTCTGGCTTTTTTATTTTCGCGACGGCTTCACTTGCGATAAGTATCGCTCTATTTGCAGTCTCTCTTCTCGCCCTTGATAGTTTATGTCCGGTCTGTATGGCTCTGTATCTCGTTAGTCTATTTCTTTGGATTACTATCTGGAGAATGGATGGAGAGTCACGACTCCTGACTCGGATAAAAGGGGGGGGAAGTGCAGTTTTGAGCTTTACGCAATATTTGGGTGGACTGCCGCGAATAATCCTTGCCTCTGAGTCTCGATTACAAGGCGGAGCAAAGGTTTTTGGTGTTCTCCTTTGTGCAATGCTCCTCCTTTGCTCGGACGTACTTTTCAAGCTGATTCTTGGCGGAATATACCGACCTTCTGCCGATATGCAAGTGCTCTTTAATGAATGGAAGAGTAAATCGGAAGAGCATATTCCTTTTGAGAGCGAAAATCTTTATCAACGAGATTTTCGAAAGGGTCCTCATGATGCAGAAATTCGAATTGTAGAGTTCTTTGATTATGAGTGTCCGGCATGCCGCATGTTTTATTTTGACCTTAAGGATTTAATAGCTGAGTTTGGTGAGCATATTTCAGTCGAATATCGAAACTATCCATTAGATAGTTCTTGCAATAGTAAGCTTACCACTACAGGACATCAGTATGCTTGTGATGCTGCTGAGATTGCTCGTTGTGCAGGCGAACAAGATCAGTTCTTTGAGGCTCATGAGTATATTCTCACCCTTGAAGAGTTTGACAGCCGAGATCCTCAGGCGGATAAGGGGGGCGCTTTACGTTCAATTATTGCAGAGTTGGAGCTTGATCGAGAACTGATGATTGATTGCTTGTCTTCAAACCGTCAGATGATTGCTATCCAGAGAGATATCGAGATTGCAAATAGACTGAATTTGCCCGGAACTCCTGCGGTTTGGATCAATGGTCGCCGATTCGAAAGTTTGCGTTCACTTCGTGACTTTGTTGAGCATCTTATTGCTCAAGGCAGGCAATAAGATGAAGCCGTTACATCTTGTTGGAATCATCAATATGACTCCTGATAGCTTTTCTGACGGCGGAGAATGCGAGAATCTTGGGCGTGCGCTTGAGCGAATTCATCAGCTGATGGCGGAGGGTGCAGATATTATTGATATTGGGGGAGATTCCACTCGTCCGGGCTCTGTCTGTGTCGGAGAGGAGGAAGAACTGCGGCGGATTACGCCACTTCTTCATGCCTTACCTGACGGCGTATCCTTTTCTGTCGATACTCATCATGCTTCTGTGGCTCAATTTGCTATCGAACATGGAGCAATGATGATTAATGATGTTCTGGCGGGCCAAGATCCGGAGATGTTTAGCGTTATTGCTGGAAGTCATGTTCAGTATGTCATGATGTTTTCGCGTTGTGAGCGTGATCACTCGTTCCGCGAGGCAAGTTATCCGTGCATCATTGAGTCGGTGAAGCGCTTTTTTTCCGAGAAGATTGAGCAGGCAATCGCGGCAGGAGTTGCCGAACAGCAGATAATTCTCGACCCAGGGATGGGAAAGTTTATTAGTGATAGTGCGGAAGACTCTTGGCGGATTATTCGAGAAATCGATAGCCTTTGTGAATTTCAAAGACCTCTCTACATTGGAGCCTCGCGAAAAGGATTTTTAAAGTTGCCATTAGAGCAGGAGGTGACAGAACGGGATATCTTAACCGCACATGTTGGAAAAATTATCGCTCAGGCATTGAATTCAAGGGTGCCGTTATGGTTGCGAGTTCATAATATAGCGTCTCAAAGGAGAATGCTTCAGGAGTAATATCAGGACTTTCTTCGCTTTTCCCGTCTAATCTGCGTGCTTCTGGTAATGAAACGGGCTCATTTCGTTGCCTTCTCTCCCTATCTGCGTAGTATATGGTTAGTTTCTCTTGTTGTGGTGCAAGAACGAAAAAGGAGTTCGGTATGCAAGAATCAGCTTCAACTCTCGCTAGCTCAGAGGTTGCTGCGAATGGGCAAAGGCACAGTGCTGTTCATGAGTGGGTTGAGTCTATTCGTCTATTGGTCAATCCAGAGAATGTTGTCTGGATCACAGGTGATGAAAAAGAGTCAAGTCGCATTAACGCTGAGCTCGTTGAAGATGGCACCTTTATCCCGCTTAACGAAGAAGAGTATCCAAACTGTTTCTGGTCGCGCTCTAATCCGAATGATGTAGCCCGAGTGGAGGGTCGTACGTTTATATGTTCTGAACAAGAAGATCAGTGTGGGCCTACCAATAATTGGATGGAACCTGGGGCGATGCGCGAGAAGCTCAATGGCTTATTGAAGAATTCGATGTCGGGCAAAACCATGTACGTGGTTCCTTACCTCATGGGGCCTGAGGGATCGCCGTATTCAAAAGTCGGGTTCGAAATTACTGATTCGCTCTACGTTATTGCAAATATGCGGATCATGGCCCGGATTGGTGACGTAGCTCTTCAGCACTTAAAAGAAGGGGATACCGATTTCGTCAGGGGTGTTCATGCAGTAGCGGACCTGGATCCGGAAGAACGGTACATCGCGCACTTTCCCGATACCTGCGAGATTATCAGCGTAAATACAAACTATGGCGGGAATGCTCTGCAGGGCAAGAAGTGCTTTGCTCTTCGTATTGCTTCGGCGCAAGCAAAGAAGGAAGGGTGGCTAGCTGAACACATGCTTATTCTTGGCGTGACGAACCCGTCTGGCAAGAAACATTATGTCTGTGCTGCATTTCCATCGGCCTGTGGAAAGACAAATTTTGCAATGTTGATTCCTCCTAAGGGGTATGTTGATGCTGGCTGGAAGATTGAGACAGTGGGTGATGATATCGCTTGGTTGAACTTTGGCGATGACGGACGCCTGTATGCCATTAATCCCGAGAATGGGTTTTTTGGAGTAGCACCAGGTACATCAGAACAAACGAATCCGAATGCGATAAAGACTCTACAATCGAACTCTATCTTTACGAACACGGCACTTGATCTCGATCGAATGACGCCATGGTGGGAAGGGTTAACTGAGCAGCCACCACAGCATGTACGAGATTGGCTTGGGAATGAATGGAGTCCAGAAGTTGGCTCAAAAGCAGCTCATCCGAATTCTCGTTTTACTGCCCCTGCCGCCCAGTGTCCAAGTATATCTGAGGAATTTAAAAGCCCAGCCGGCGTTCCTATTGATGCCATCATTTTCGGTGGAAGGAGGGCAACGACCCTACCACTCGTATTTGAGGCAAAGAGCTGGCAGCACGGTACGTTCGTTGGCATTACTATGGCATCAGAAGCAACAGCGGCAGCCGTAGGTCAGGTTGGTGCGCTGAAGCATGATCCCATGGCGATGCGCCCTTTTATCGGATATCACGCTGGCGACTATTTTCAACACTGGCTGGATATCGGCGAGAGAGGAGGTTCAAAGCTCCCAAAGATTTTTCATGTGAACTGGTTTCGAAAAGCAGCTGATGGCTCGTTTCTCTGGCCTGGATTCGGAGAGAATATCAGAGTTCTTGAATGGATTTTAAAGAGAGTTGATGGTCTGGCTTCAGGGACTGAGACCCCCCTCGGCATCCAACCAAAGCCAAGTGAGATGAATACGACGGATCTTGATATTTCAGATGCAGACTTGGAGGAGCTGTTTTCGTTTTCCCGTGATGAATGGGAGAAGGAAGTAGATTCTCAGAAGGAGTTCTTGGCAACTATAGGAGCAAAACTTCCGAAGGCTATCGCTGAAGAGCATGAAATGTTGCGAAGTAGAGTTCGCGCTTGGGGAGTAGTTGAATAGGAAGGGATGAATTTAGGGCGAATCGCTAATAATAAGGATTCTTGAATGACGAAGGTTCTGGTCCATATTGTCGTTCATGAATCATATCCCTATCTTGCTGCCGTATTAGAATCTCTTCGGAATCAGATTGGAGATTTCGCCGTTGCTGTTCAAGTGACAGAAAATGGACCTTCTCAGCAATTCGATTCGTCTTCTATCGAGCAGGTCTGTTGTGAGGGCAACGCTACACTCTTTCGCAACGATATAAATCTTGGTTTTTCTGCAGCACATAATCAGGCAGTATTTCGTTTTTTGCCCGCAGACTTTGACTATTTGCTTGTCTTGAATCCAGATCTCGCTCTAAAAGAAGATTGTCTTGGATTATTACTTGATTCGTTAAAGAACTTGGAATCAAAAGTGCCGGTATATGCCTCCCCGTTGCTACTACGAGCGAGCGAGACGCTGGCTCCGTTAGAACCCGAAATAATTGATTCTGCTGGAATCGTCTTTTCCCCAACGCTCCGACACTTTGATCGATATGCCGAGCGAAAGCTTCAGGAGGTTGAGTTGTGTTCGGGATTCATCGTTGGGGGAAGTGGAGCCTGCCTGCTCTTTCCACGGGCGGCGATTGAAGCTTTGGTGCTACCTGTCAATGAATATCAAGAGCAGCTCTACGAGGTTTTTCCGGAATTAAAGACAGGAGCAGACGAGCGAGTAGGGCTGTTCGATGAGGCCTTCTTCGCCTATCGAGAGGATGCTGAGCTGGCGTTGCGCGCCCAGTCGCTGGGTGTTCGCGGATACCTCAATGTCGAGGCACTTGGATATCATGTGCGTAGGGTGACTCCTGAGCGACGTAAGGCGCTGACTGCGGATGTGAACAGGCATTCCGTTCGCAATCGATTCCTTCTTCAGGTGCTTCATTGGTCTCCTCTTAAGAATCCTGAAAGCATATTACCGGGATTTCTCTTCAGAAATCTTTTAGTTCTTTTCGGGGTGTTTCTTCGCGAGCGGAGTTCACTGGCTGCTTTAAAGCAAGTATGTGTCCTGTGGAAAAGAGCATGGGCAAGGAGGCGCTATTTGAAGTCTGCATGTCTGGAAAGGCCCCAGTCATATGTCTGATCCATTTGAAGGGAAAAGATATGTCGTTACTGGCGCATCTTCTGGCTTTGGAGAAGCCTATGCGCAAGCCCTTCATGCCCGCGGGGCATCCGTTATTCTTGTGGCGCGGAGAAAAAATCGTCTTCACAAACTCTCGCAGAAATTAAATGCCGTCAGGGCGCATTCTGCGGAAATATTTCCAGCAGATCTCTCTGACGAGTCAAGCTCAAGTGGTGGACTGAGAGAGCTTGAGGAGTTTCTTCGCGAAGAAAGAGTCGATGGTCTTATTAATAATGCTGGTTTCGGAAGCTATGGGCGTTTTTCAGATGCTGCTACTGAAGTTGCATCAGCAATGATTCGAGTAAATGTCATTGCGCCTCTTCGTCTTACGAAAGCTGTGCTGCCTCAGATGAAACAGAGAAACTTTGGAATTATTGTTCATGTGGCCTCGGTAGCAGCCTTTCAACCCTTGCCGTATATGGCGACGTATGCCGCAACAAAGTCAGCAATCTGCTCACTGGCGTTAAGTCAACATCATGAATTAAAATCTGAGAATATTCATGTTCTTGCAGTGTGTCCTGGTCCTGTAAAAACTGAGTTTGGACAAGTCGCTCAGTTTCCAGGTGAATTTGGCGGCACTATTGGTGATTCTATTCAATCGGTCATACGGGATACAATTCGAGGTATCGAGAGAAAGAAAGTCCTTATTTTTCCAGGTTTTGCGGGAAAGATTCTTGGCTTGAGCTCAAGGCTTTGCCCACCGCAAATCAGCATCCCTCTTCTTGAGCGGCTGATTCGACCAAAGTGAGTTTCTTGAGACGATCTATCCGGCAAGTGTTTGTAGATTCTGTTGTCGTAGCGGCTCGTGAGAGTCGACGCGCTGCAAGATTGTCCAGCTTTCTTCTGGTAGTCGATCAAGCAGAGTGTGAAGAGATTCGTTCGTCTCTGGATCGATAAACTCTGGTGCGATCTCTTGAAGGGGTATCAGGACGAAGTCGCGATCTTTGAATCGAGGATGCGGTAAGATAGGATTTTCAGCAGAGCACATTTGATCATACGTGATAAGATCAATATCTATCGTCCGTGGCCCCCACATGATTTCATTTTTTCGATCTCTGCCAAGTGTTGCTTCAATGTCGTGAAATCTCTCTAGAAGGGTTCTTGGTGACATCGTTGTTGTAAGTTGTATCACCATATTCAGAAACGTTTTCTGTGTTAGGCCCGGAACAGGAAGTGGAGTACTTTCAAAAACACTTGAGCGCCTTAAGATGTCGCCGCACTGGGTTGCAATTGAGCTGAGCGCATTTTCAAGATGAGCAAAGCGATTCCCCTTATTGCTTCCAAGGGCAACGAATGCGGAATGAATCTGAATTGATGCTGGCATTATGAATCTCTCAGTCGTCACTAGACAGAGGTGAATGATACCAGACCCTACTTCAGATGTACCTCTTTTTTCATGAAAGATATGTATTTCTTCCATGGATAATCTTTATGGGCTATTCTTTTCTCTCTTGTATGAGGCGAAGAGGAGGGAGCGTGGATTCAAGAGAACATCTAGCAGAAGAACTTGCAGATCGACTACATGAAGGTCAAATCATTGGGGTTGGGACTGGGACAACGGTAGAGGCGGTCTTGAAGAAAATGAAGCATCGCATCTCGCAAGATGGAGTGAGTGATGTTCAATTTGTTCCAACGTCTTATCAGAGTGCATGGTGCCTTCATGATCTCGGCCTGCCCGTCACTTCTCCAGCAACAAGTGCTATGCTTGATTGGGGGTTTGATGGAGCGGATGAGGTGGATTCAGAACTTCGTCTTCTTAAAGGGAGGGGTGCAGCGATGCTTCATGAGAAGCTAATCGCTGCTCGATGCGCGTCGCTCTTCATTGTGGTCGATGAGAGTAAGCTTGTTACTCAGCTCGGTTCCAAGATGAGTGTTCCAGTTGAAGTTATCCCTGAGGCACGCTTTTCGGTTGAACAAGAGCTGCGAAGTCTGGGAGCGCAGGAGGTTTGTCTGCGGCTCGCAGTTGCACTTGAGCGCCAGGTCCCATTATTTACCCAAGAGGGAAATCTCATTCTTGATGCGCGCTTTGACTCTATCTCACAAGATTGTGAGATGCGGATTAATGCGGTTCCAGGTGTAGTTGAAAATGGTATCTTCAGTAGTTATGCGACTGAAGTATTAGTGGCTAGAGATGCTGGAGTAGAGATTTTGACCGCACAATAAAGAGGGCTTACTTCGAGAACCACTTTCCAACTCGTTGCACTACCTTCTTTAGAGCGTTCAAGGATTCTACTTGTTGCGTGTTTTTCACGATTGGATCGCTAAATTTTAAGAGTGCAAGCTCTGGAGATGCATCAAAATGAGTTCCAACTGCAAGCGTAAATGGAAGATCCCCTATTAATCCATTTTGCAGGCCATCATGAACCTGAGTCCGAATAGTGTCGCTCGGGAGATCTGCTGATACAAGTACACCGATGAGGTATGACTCATGCGAAGATTCAGAGACTTGAGTGCCACCATAGCAGGAAATAATAGTTGGATTTTCCTCCAAGATGGGCTCTAGGATAGCACTAATACGCTCTTTTTGTTCCTCGAGCAGCGGCTTGAAGATTACGTGCGGATCGCTTTCTTGAAGTTGCTCGGCTACAAGTTCATCAAAGGACTCTTCTCCCTGTTTGAGTAATGAAATCTCCCAAGCCGACAGTTCCTTTCCCCAATCTCCGGAGGGATTAATGCTAATCCATGCAGATTCAGGAGCGCGTTCACACAGCACCTTCCCACTTATGCAATTGAATTCCATTGGTTCCTTCGCCCACGAGAGGAGTTCCTCCTCTGAGGTAAAGACTGGAATGGTCTCTTGTTCGTCCGCTACGATTGTAAGGAGATTCGAGAACGGCGAAGGGAAAGGCGATAAGTTTTTAATTGGCTTGATCTGCATGCGACAGGGTACAACCATCTCTGTTTTGAGAAATAGTTGGTAGAACTGACGAATATGATCTGCTGATGGTGCTTCTACAGCGTTGTAGATTGCTTCCTCAAAGGCATTCCTCAAAAGATTTCTCCGCTTAGCACAATACGGTCAGTGCTTTACCCTTTCAGCTTTTCAATTACTTCTTTTGTGATATCAACACTTGGTGCTCCAAACAGGACGGCGCCTTTCCCCTCTTGTCCCTTTTCGAGAATAAGATCGATCTTATTGGACTTTGCATAAGCCTCTATGACTTGAAGTGTCTTTTGAGTGATCTCAGTATTTGAACGGAGGAACTTACGCTTGAGCTCTTCTTCTGTATCTTTTACCAGACGACCAAAGTCTTTTGCTTCTTGTCTAAACTCTTCCGCCTCTTTCGAGTCTGGAGAAACTCCACGTGCTTTTAGTGCAGCTTCTTTGTCTTGCAGCGCTTGGCGCTTCTTCTCAATCGTGGCTCGAGCACGGGTTGATTCTTCCGTCAGTGATTGGCGGGCTTCCTTTGACTCCTTGGTCTCATTTAAGACTTTATTAATGTCTACCGTGGCTAATTTATATTCTGCAAATGCGGATGTGGTGAGAATAGAGATGCTGCAGAGAAACATGAATAAAAAGAAGCTGAGAAAAACTGACCTTCTGTTCACCTGAGAAACGCTCTTGAACGTTCCCTCGTTCCCCTCTTTTTTTATTTCAGTTCTCTTCACGATACCTCCGCATGCTTTGTTGTTTCGCAAGCCATTCTACTCATAGACTCACGCATGTTTTGTTAATTCAGTATATATGACTGCACTATGAATGAATTTATTCACAAATTCTCACAAGATTATAAGCGCATTTCTTTTAAAATATGCAAGTAAATCTGTATGAAGTCCTCTGTTCTACTCATAACAGGCTTCGAGTAGTTGGGAAAGGAGGAGTGAGACGGCAGGTAGGTGTCAGCCTTGAGGAGTTTCCAAGCTGCTTTGAATCTCTTTATTGAGTTGAGCTATGGTATCACGAAAGAGACGTCGTCCCTCCAGGGTGATTGCTGGGTGTTGCCCGCAGTCGGCATAGATCGCAACTGAGGCCTCTTTCTCAATTTGGACTGGTGATATCGCATAAGAAGGGCTGCCGAATGGAGATTTCGCGTCTCTCCGCGTCGAAAAGACCTGAGTTTGTGAGAGCGCACGAAGAAAAGGAGAGTCTGTGTCAGCAATCATGATTGTTGTTTCAGAGTGTGAGCTGCCACGTTGAGCGAGGATAGTAGCCTCTTTTCGATCCTCTGAAAACGCAATCAGGGCAGCTGTTGAAAATGGTCCATTTACGAGTGTATCAAGCGAATCGACCAAGGCATCATGATGCATAGTAACAAAAGAGGTCTCAATTTCAGAACTATTCTCTCGAGGGAGAGTCTGAACTGAGCGCTCAGCCGAATCGTCTTCACAGTCAGTGAGTAAGAAATCAAGGTCTGCATCAAGATCTTCCAGAGCATTATCAGTAGCTTCGGATGTCTCGTTATTTGTTTCCGGCTCGGGTTCATTATCAAACCAGCTCCAGTCTTCTTCGTCATCATCATCATCATCGAGATCAAACCAGTCTTCATTAGGTGAATAATCGTTTTCATCGCTCCCTTGTTGTTTCAGGAGTTGCTCCCGTCCTGAATCAAGAGCAGTGATATGATGGAGATACTGGGTCGCTTGCTCATAGATTGCCCGATGTTGTCGTTCATTTATTTTTAATAGACGAAAGATACTGGTTGTGGGGAGTTCTTTGTCGGGGGAGAGTTTCTCCCACTTTTCATTGTCGTAGGCGTCAATGAGTTCAAGTGCTGCTCGATAAATGAGTCGCATAGTCTTCTGTTCGACCTGCGGAAGCGGTATGTCCTCGTCGATAATGCTTGTAACACTCTCAGGCACCCCACTTCTTCGTAGGTATGCAATACCCCGCTTATACACATCAAAGCTATGATTTTTTACGAGGCGGTAGTTTACGGTTGCCCGTGGACTGTCTTCAGCGAGTTCAAGGTACTGCTTGCCAAGATGATAGACGGCAAGCATATCTCCTATTGAACAAAGGAGACCAACAAGTTCACATTCCTCGCTAAGATGTTTCGCGAGAATTTCAGAAACAATTTGTGCAACGCCTCCGATACGCTTACATCGCGAGCGATGCCGGTTGAATATGAGATGTACACCAGGATCAGTAATTTCTTCTCGTTTTGATATATCTGTAAGAATCTCAGCAACTCGCTCGGCGCCGAGTCGAATAATAGAAGGTCGAAGGGTCGATACCGTCTTGGTTTCGCCAGCAAATGCAGAGTTATTCGCTTCTTTTAAGATCTCAATGACGAGCACTGGATCTTGACTCAGAACTGGAGCCAGTGCGGAGGTGTTTTCCTGACTACTTCTCGCGAGTCGTAAGCTTTGTGAAAGAGCCTCTTGATCAGCAGGTAATAGCTTGGGGACCAGCCATTTATCATCTTTGCCGTTTTTATTTGAGGCTGTAGCCGTCTTCGTCATACCCGTTTGTTGTCCTCGTCTCTTTGAGTAGTCATTTGAGGAAAGAAAGAAAATCTCCCTCTCGCTCAGATTGCGAGCTTACGCCCTACCGTTATGGTCGACAGTATTGACCATCAACTTTAATAGAATCTGGACATTCAAGACGGGTTAAATAGCTAGAGGTATTGATAAAAACTGGCAGAACGATAACACTAAACGAGTATCATGAAATCAGTCAGGCTGGTGATTTTGACCAAGGCAGGTAATCAGATAGGGGAATACGGAATGAAAACTCGAATAGAAAAAGACTCGATGGGTGATATGGAGGTTCCTCAAAGTGCGCTCTATGGTGCCTCTACGCAGAGAGCTGTCTTGAATTTTCCGGTCAGCGATTTGCGGTTTCCGAGAGTTTTCATAGAAGCGCTTGGTGCAATCAAATACGGAGCGGCCCGCTCTAATCAAGAGTGCGGACTCTTATCGAAAGATCTTGTGGATGCGATTGCTGCTGCGGCTCAAGAGGTACAATCCGGCTCTCATGATGAACATTTTGTAGTCGATATTTTTCAGACTGGCTCCGGTACTTCAACGAATATGAATACGAATGAAGTGATTGCAAATCGTGCAGCTCAGATCTTAGGTGGAAAACTCGGTGATAAATCTCTTGTTCATCCGAACGATCATGTAAATATGTCACAGTCATCGAATGATGTTATTCCTTCTGCGATTCACATTTCGACCGTCATTTCAGCAGAGAGGAATCTCTTGCCTGCGCTTGAGATGCTGAGAAAGGCGCTCGAGACGAAAGCGAACGAGTTCGCAAATGTAATTAAGTCAGGTCGAACCCATCTACAAGATGCGACTCCCGTTACGCTTGGTCAGGAGTTCGCGGGTTATGCAGCGCAAATTGCAATTGGAGAAGAGCGGGTTCGCCAGGGGCTAGAACGCGTCAGGGAGTTGGCTCTTGGAGGAACGGCCGTTGGAACAGGTCTGAATACCCATCCTGAGTTTGCCAAAAAGGCTATTTCCCATATCGAATCAGTGTTGAATGTTGAGTTGCATGAGGCTGGTAATCATTTTGAGGCACAGGGAGCGAGAGACGCGATCGTATTCTACAGCGGCGCGTTGAGAACGGTAGCGGGTTCGCTGATGAAGATAGCAAATGATATCCGCTGGCTGGCATCTGGTCCACGGCTGGGTATTGGCGAAATCTTTCTTCCTGAGATTCAACCTGGATCGAGTATTATGCCAGCAAAGGTAAATCCAGTTATCTGTGAGTCTGTGATGATGGTTGCGGCACAGGTTATTGGAAACGATGCAACTATCGCTATTTCTGGCCAGCATGGAAATTTTGAGTTGAATGTAATGCTTCCCGTCATAGGATTTAATGTGCTTCAATCCTCTGAACTCATCTCCACCTGCAGTGAGAACTTCGTGCTACGCTGTATTAATGGAATTAGAGCAAATGTTGAAAAGTGTGAATCTAACGCCGAGAAAAGTCTCGCAATTTGTACTTCGCTGGCTCCTATCATCGGATACGATCGCGCAGCGGAGATAGCAAAGCGAGCCCTCAAGGAAGACAAGGGGGTGCGGCAAATGGCCAGGGAAATGAATGCGCTTTCTGAGGAAGAATTAGAGAAGGCGCTCAATCTCATGGCAATGACGAAGCCTGGGATGTAAAGGATTTACGGTCGAGTGAAGACGGACGGTACGCTCAAGATTTTTGGTATGCAAGTTGGATACAGTGAGTGGTCCGCTCAACCAGGTGCAAAAACTGTCGTTCTGCTCCATGGATGGGGGGCAAGTCGCACGTTGTTTGAGCGAGCTGCGACAGCGCTCCATCAACATGGGGCGAACCGCATTCTGACCGTTGATTTCCCGGGATTTGGAGAATCTGATACTCCTGATCGAGTGTGGCAGGTTGATGACTTCGTAAGTTTTTTATTTGAAGTGCTCGATCAGCTCAAGGTAAGCCATGTTGATATGCTTGTCGGTCACTCGCATGGTGGACGAGTCGCTTTAAAGTCAGCTGTGGTGCAGCCCAATCGAATACGGAAGCTCTTACTGGTGGGGAGTGCCGGAATACGATTACCTCTCTCGATCAGAAAAAAGATACGGGTTATGGCATTTAAGGCGTGCAAAAGAGCTTTGCCATTGTTGTTCTGGAACAGTGAGCGAAGGGAGAATGTGCTTCAGTGGTTACGCGCCCAGTTCGGGAGTGCTGACTACCGTGACGCAGGGAATATGCGAAATACTCTTATAGCGCTTCTTCATGAAGATCTTACGCCGATTTTGTCTCAGATTAAACAGCCAACGTTGCTGGTTTGGGGTGCTGAGGATACGGATGCGCCCCTACGAATTGCGAAGATTATCGAAAGAGAGATTCCCGATACCGGTTTGGTGGTGTGGGAGAAGGCGGGTCATTACGCATTTTTAGACCGACCAGATCAATTTGATAGAGTATCAGCTCATTTTTTAGGATAATCTTTGAGAGAGAGCTGTAGGTGCTTAAAGTGTTTGGAGAAGAGTAGATAGTGAGTATGAAGATCTGGGATTTGGCTCTTTTCCTGTCGGTTGCCGTCGGTATTGCAATCTGGGCGCTTGCGACTCTTCGAATTGCACTTCAGCGGTTGCAGCAGTCGAGTTATAGGAACATTCGATATTGGCGGCGTCTCTTCTCTAAAGATACATCTCTTTTCCTCAGGGATTATCGCCACCTGCAGGTCGGTTTAGCGCTCGTTATTGGATTAGTGATAGCGAATGTTGGTGTCGAAGTTTCACGCATGGTGGCTCTTTTTCTGATCCCCCTCGTTTTTTTTCTTGCGCTGCGCTCATGGGCTGCTACGAGATCTGAAAAAAAGCCATTTGTCTTTACTGCACGTGCTCAAAGACTAGCTGCTGTTTGTCTGATCGTTTTATTTATCCCCGCTATCTGGTTCTTTCTCGAATTTGAGCTTCGTGCTGCGGTTGCTCTATTCATGAATTGGATAGTATGGACCCCTCTTCTTGTTCTCGTTGGGAATGGTTTGGTCATTCCTTTCGAGCTTCAGGTGAAGAAGTTTTATCTTGAGGACGCAGCACGGAAGCGACGCAGTCTTGATGGATTGCAGGTTATTGGCATAACGGGAAGTTATGGAAAAACTTCAACGAAGCATTTTATTCAAGGCATTTTATCTCGCCGATATTTGAGTTACATGACTCCTGGTAGTGTAAATACAGAGCTTGGCTTAGCACGGGAAATTCGTGAACAGCTGAAGACCATTCATGAATTTTTTATTGCAGAAATGGGGGCGCGCGAGCGTGGTGATATCGCTCAATGCGTTCGTGTAGCACAGCCTACCTGGGGCGTATTGACGTGTGTCGGGAAAGCGCACCTTGAAACGTTTGGAAGTGAAGCTGCTATTCGGGCTACGAAGGGAGAGTTACTTGAAGGCATACCACCATCCGGGGTCTGTTTTCTGAATGCGAATGACTCAAATACGACCGAGATGAGGCAATTTGTAAAATCTCGGATTGTAACATTTGGGGTCCAGCGAGTGAAAGATGAGCCTCTCGTTGCGGATATATGTGCTCAAGAAGTATCTGTCACACAAGATGGAAGCTCTTTTCGTGTTTCGGGTGAGAAGATAGAAGTGCCGTTTGAGGTGCGAACTCAGCTTTTAGGATTTCATAATATATCCAATTTGATGGCGGCTATTGCAGTTGCAGTTGAGGCGGGGATGTCTGCTTCTGTTATTCAAGCGGCGGTTCAGGCTCTTCCACCAGTGGAACATCGACTCCAACTTTTAAAAAAGAGTAATGGGGTTCTTGTGATTGATGATGCTTTTAATTCGAATCCTGAAGGATTTCGGGAAGCATTAGATACTCTCGCCTTATTCAAAGATCGACGGCGTGTACTTGTTACACCTGGAATGGTTGAGCTTGGAGAGCAAGAGCAAGAGGAGAATCGGAATATTGGAGGTTATGCCGCCCCTCGTGTCAGTCATGTTGTACTCGTCGGTGAAGATGAGCGAGTATTTCCACTAAAAGAGGGACTGCTTAGCGAGGGATTTCTTTCTGAGGATATAGAACAAGTAAGGACCTTAAGAGATGCAGCGGAACATCTTACTCGGTACAATAAGCCAGGGGATGTCGTGTTGTTCGAAAATGATTTACCAGACCTGTATGGGTGAGCAGATGAAAAAAAGAGTGGCGGTATTATTCGGTGGAGTATCAGTTGAGCATGAAGTCTCTGTTATTTCTGGCGTTCAGGCCTTTCATGCCATAGACCGTGAGCGCTATGAGCCGATAGCGGTCTATTTGTCGAAAGAGGGGAGATGGTATGTCGGAGAGCAGCTCGGTGATGTGGCAAACTACCGAGATATGGAGAAGCTCCTTCAATCGCTGTCAGAAGTGATGCCGAGGCCTGTTCGTGGGGACTGGAAGCTCTATTCAGTGCCGCAGAGCGGATGGTTTCAGAAAACAACCCCTCCAGTAGAGGTTGATGTATATCTCCCTGTTTTTCACGGGAGTTATGGTGAGGATGGCTCGGTCCAGGGATTATTCCAGATTATGGATGTGCCGTTTACTGGGTGTGATGTTACCGGCTCTGCTGTCTCCATGGATAAAGTCGTCATGAAAGAGGTCTTGAAGGGGCTCGGTCTTCCCGTATTGCCGGCTTGTTCATTTACCCGCTTTGAACTCGAAGAATCTCCGGAAGATGTTGTCGCTCGCATCGAATCTGCCTGTAGTTTTCCATGTATATTAAAACCAGCCCTCTTGGGGTCGAGTATAGGCATAGAAGTCGTACGTGAAGGAAAGGAGTTATTAGATGCTGCACATCGAGTCGCCATGTACTGTCCAAAGGTACTGGTAGAAGTATTTTTGCCAGAGATGTACGAATTAAATTGCTCGGTTTTGGGCAATGAGTCACAGCAGCGAGCGAGCGTAATTGAGCGACCTCTTTCATCGGGTGAGCTTCTTAGTTTTGCTGATAAATATGAGCGCTCCTCATCTGGTAAATGTGGAGCGAAGTCGCCGCAGTCAGAGACATCAATGGCAAGTATGGATCGAGTGATACCAGCCGATATCCCACCAGATGTCACACAACAGGTTCAGGAGTTGGCGATTAAGACCTTTCGGGGGCTTGGGTGCGCCGGGGTAAGTCGCGTTGACTTCATCGCGGATCGAGTAACAGACGAGATTTATGTGAACGAGTTAAATGCTATTCCAGGCTCGCTTGCTTTTTATCTATGGGAAGAAAGTGGCGTTTCGTTCACGCAGCTTTTAACAGAGTTGATAGAGCTTGCTCTTATTCGCTTTCGTGAACGTCAGGCGACGGTTTATTCATATTCAAGCAACTTGTTTGCGCTACATGGCAGTGGATCATCAGGAGGCGCGAAGGGGGCCGGG
>RFPC01000030.1 GCA_009926305.1 bacterium | reverse complement strand
GCAAACTCTTGAGAAACCAGATATGCGCAACAGGACACGCCAATTCAATATGTCCAATGCGCTCGCGCCGTACTTTAGACTGAATAACCTCTACGCCGCACTTCTCACACACGACTCCGCGGTGACGAAGCCTTTTATACTTTCCGCAGATACACTCATAATCCTTGACGGGACCAAATATTTTGGCGCAAAACAGACCATCCCGCTCAGGTTTTAGCGTACGATAGTTAATCGTCTCTGGTTTCGTTACCTCACCGAAAGACCAGCTCCGCACTTTTTCTGGACTCGCTAACGAGATCTGTAGCGCGTTAAATTTTACTGGATTCTTTGGCTTCTCAAATAAACTAAAGAGATCATCCATTGTGTGTTTTCCTCTATAAGCGAAAGCTAAAATTTTCTATGCAAGACCTACCAATCAGTTATCCAATCGCAAGCTCAGTACTCCCCGAGGCCGCATCGGATCCTACCTGAAGGGACCCCTCTCCCTCCTCGGCTTCTTCCAGATCCTCCTCAGAAGGCTCTTCAACCAATTCAACATTCAAACCAAGTGATTGAAGCTCTTTCATCATTACGTTGAACGACTCAGGCAATCCAGGCTCGAGCACATGCTCACCTTTCACGATCGACTCATACATTCGGGTTCTACCACTTACATCGTCTGACTTGACGGTCAAAAACTCCTGCAAGCTGTATGCTGCTCCGTATGCATAAAGTGCCCATACCTCCATCTCACCAAGTCGCTGCCCACCAAACTGAGCTTTCCCGCCCAACGGCTGCTGGGTAACAAGCGAGTAAGGTCCTATTGAGCGGGCGTGAATCTTGTCATCAACCAAGTGATCCAGTTTCAACACATGCATCACCCCGACCGTGACCTGTTCTTTAAACGGCTCTCCAGAGCGACCATCATAGAGCTGCACCTGCCCCGAAGCGTTTTGGCCGGTTACTTGGAGCATATCCGCAATATCATCTTCGGTCGCAGCGTCAAACACAGGTGTGGCAAAATGCACTCCCTTCATTTCTCTACGACCCAGCTCTAACACACCTTCATCAGACAACTTGTTAATGAATGACATGTCCTTCGAACTGTTCATCACATGCACGAGAAGCCCACGAATCTTATCCGCTACTTCCTTCTTTAACTGTGAGGTAGATTCAGTTCGAGGCGCTCCAGAAATTGGATCTATTACTTTATCCAATTCTTCGCGCAGAATTCTTCCGACATTCCACGCCGTCCATCCGAGATGCGTCTCAAGAATCTGCCCAATGTTCATTCGTGAAGGAACCCCAAGAGGGTTCAGCACGACATCCACGGGCGTTCCATCAGCGAGGTACGGCATATCTTCCTGAGGCACGATACGTGAAAGCACCCCCTTGTTTCCGTGCCGCCCAGCAAGCTTATCTCCCACCTGCAGCTTGCGCTTGATGGCGATAAACACCTTGACCATCTTAATCACGCCAGGAGCAAGCTCATCGCCTTCTTTTAACCGTTCGATCTTTTCATTAAGCAGTGCGCGCTTACTATTCATGAGCTGTCCAGTTCGGACAACAACCTGATTAATACGCTCTTGCAGACTCTCATCCCCAACCTGAATATCCCGCTGGTACTCAAACGGAATAGAAGCAAGTATTTCAGGAGTTAACTCTACGCCCTTCGCCACAAGCTCCGCCCGACTCTCATCCACAAGACGTGCAGTGGTTGACTTTCCAACCAGTAACTCTTGGATCTCTTTGAGAGCAGCATCGCGAATAATATTCACTTCGTCCCGATAATCACCCTCAAGCCTCGCCTGCTCGCGCTCTTCGATCTGAATTGAACGCTCGTCCTTATCAGTTCCCTTCCGAGCAAAGACTTGAGTCGCAATGATAGTTCCTTCTACTCCCGGAGGAAGTTTGAGGCTTGTATCCCGAACCTCTCCAGCTTTTTCCCCGAAAATTGCTCGTAGGAGCTTCTCTTCAGGACTGAGCTGCGTCTCACTCTTCGGCGTAATCTTTCCGACAAGAATATCCCCAGGGGCTACTTCAGCACCAATCCGAATAATTCCAGAATCGTCAAGATCCTTCAGGGCCTCTTCACCAACATTTGGGATATCACGGGTAATTTCTTCCTTACCAAGCTTGGTATCTCGAGCAACGCACTCAAATTCCTCAATATGAATCGAGGTGAAGATATCATCCTTCACCAAGTTCTCATTGATAAGAATCGAATCCTCAAAGTTGTACCCGTTCCAAGGCATGAAGGCGACAAGTACGTTCTGTCCGAGTGCAAGTTCGCCCATCTCCGTGCTCGGTCCATCAGCAAGGATCTCATTTTTTACAATCTTTTCGCCCTCTGCCACGATCGGCTTCTGGTTGATACATGTATCTTGATTCGAACGTCGATATTTCACGAGCTTGTAGATATCGACACCGGTATCGAGCGGATCATCTGCTGCTGGCTTATCTGCACGAACAACAATTCTCTCCGCATCTACCGATACGACTTTACCTGGCCTCTTCGCTACTACCGTGGCGCCTGAGTCTCGCGCTACTACCTGCTCCATTCCCGTACCTACAAGTGGAGCCTGCGCTTTCAAGCAAGGCACAGCCTGGCGTTGCATGTTTGATCCCATCAGAGCTCGGTTCGCATCATCATTTTCCAAAAATGGAATCAGTGACGCAGCAACACTCACAATCTGCTTCGGACTAACATCCATTTTTGTGACTTTCTCTGGTGGTGCGAGAACGAACTCTCCACGGTCTCGAGCTTGTACCGCTGGAGCCGAAAATTTCCCCTTCTCATCGAGTCCCGCCGATGCCTGGGCTATCGTTTCCCTTTCCTCTTCGAGAGCCGATAAATAAACAATATCTGACGTCACCGAACCATCATTATCGACCACTCGGTATGGACTCTCAAGAAAACCGAAGTCGTTTACCCGTGCATAGGTTGCCAAGGAAGAAATCAATCCAATATTCGGCCCTTCCGGCGTCTCAATCGGACAAATTCTCCCGTAGTGAGTTGGGTTCACGTCCCGAACCTCAAACCCAGCTCGATCACGCGTGAGTCCTCCTGGCCCAAGCGCTGAAAGTCTGCGCTTGTGAGTAATCTCAGAAAGTGGATTCGTCTGATCCATAAACTGTGACAACTGAGAAGAGCCAAAGAACTCCTTCACTACTGCCGCGACGGGTTTATAGTTAATGAGATCTTGCGGAACCAGCGTGTCAATATCCTGCATTCCCATTCGCTCTTTAACAGCTCGCTCCATTCGCACAAGACCTATCCTGAACTGATTCTCAATCAATTCTCCTACTGCGCGAATTCTGCGGTTACCCAAATGATCAATGTCGTCAACGGTGTACCGGACGGGATCGGTTCCATTTCTCAGATTTAAAAGATAGCGAACAGACTCAACGATATCTTGCTCAGTTAATACACCGAGGTCGAGCGCTGGAGCCTCTTTGCCCTGGGACACGTACAACTTGTGATTGAGTTTATAACGACCGATATCTGATAAATCATACCGATCTGCATTGAAGAACAAGTTCTTGAACGTTGCTGCTGCTGTCTCAGGACGCGGTGGATCTCCAGGACGTAGCCTCCTGTAGATTTCCACAAGGCTATCTGTCACGGGTTGCCCCGAGAGACGGGCATACAAGTCTCCTCTTTCCGGCTCCATTTTATCAGTGAGTAGCGTCTTGAGCAGGCTGCTGCCGATATCGTTCTCCTCAAGGTAAAGCACGCGAAGCATCTCTACCCCTTGACCGAGTAGAACAGAAAGAGTGCCTTGTTCAACCACTTCTCCCTTTGCATTTACTTTATCAGGAGTCAGCTCTTCCCCTGCGTAAATCAGTACATCGAGGTCTTCAAGCAGCTCTCGAACCTTATCTTCAGAGAGCCGGTCAACAACTTCTGCAAAACGCTCCTTGATCACATCCCAACCAATCAGCAACTCTCCAGCATCGACAAGAATCTCTCCTGTTGTCGGGTGAATAATATCATCCTCTGCTTGAATGATCGTGTCTGCTACCACCATGCCGTTTACAGAATCTGGATCGATTTCAAGGTGAGTAATGCCGGCCTCTTTCATCCGACGAAGCACTGCCCTATTAAACTTCCCACCCTTCTTACAAAGAACTTTGGTGCCAGACTTTACTTCCCGAAATGATCGTTGTCCCTCGAGCTGCTCAGCAACAAACTCCTTGGTGATTAGCCCTCGCTTTCCGAAATAAACCTTATCTTGACGGTAGAACTCGCCTAGAATTTCGTCGGTTGAGTAGCCCAAAGCACGCAACAAAATACTAACGTTGAGTTTTCTCCGCCTGTCGATACGTACGTGTAAGATGTCTTTTATATCAAACTCGAGGTCTATCCATGAACCTCGGTAGGGAATTATACGCGCACTGTAGAGCAACTTGCCTGAGATGTGGCTCTTACCTTCATCGTGCCCAAAAAATACCCCTGGAGACCGGTGCAGTTGACTTACGATTACACGTTCGGTTCCGTTAATGAGAAATGTTCCCCGTTCTGTCATCAGGGGGATTTCTCCAAAGTACACGACATCTTCTTTCAATGCGCTCAGCGTCTTGTTCCCCGTTTCAGCGTCAACATCCCAAAGAACAAGCTGGATGGTAACTCGGAGAGGGGCTGCCCACGTCATGCCTCGGTCTCGACACTCGTCGACATCGTACTTCGGCTGACCCAAATCGTACTTTACGTACTCTAGCGTTGCCGTGTTGTTATAGTCTGATACTGGAAACACCGACTTAAAGACTTTCTCTAAGCCAATCTCTGCCCTCTTCTCTACGGGCACATTCGTCTGGAGAAACTTCTCGTAGGACTGCTTCTGTATAGATAAGAGATGAGGTATCTCTGCTATTTCTTCAATTCGTGAATAGTTCTTTCTTAATCGGAGGTTAGTCTTTAGCTTTGAAGCCATACCGAATAGTCCTGTTTGTTAAAGGTGTGGGCGGGTTTTTCTAACCACCGCGGTAGAGGTCTTTCTCACCCACCTACACCAAGTAAATCAAAAATCTATTTATCACTCCTCAGAGTCCCGTCCGCCGCTCACTCAAACTGCATCGCAGCCCTGAGAGAAACACTGCGCAGTCTTTACTGCTTGAACGCTCCCTGCCTCAAAAAACCACCTAGACCAAGAAAACCTCTCCCGCCACCCGAAGGATTAGAAGGAGAAAAGACTGAAGATGGTGCGAAACGCATTAGTAGATCATGAGAATCCAGTTGCTCGTCTGGCGAAACGACCACACTGCCCTCTTCCGCACCCGAGGCACTCCTACTATAGGAGGAATCAATATCCATACTGTGTACATCAGTACTGTGACGTAATGTAGGAATCTGGGAATTCGTGTTCATCAGGTCCGTGTTGTTACTTCGTTTGAACATCTACGCAAACTACTCTTCTCTACGGTCTACTTCTCTTTATGGAGAAAAACCTATAGCTCCCTGTAAGAATCTCCCCTGTAAGGATCTTCCCTGTAAGGATCTTCCCTGTGAGGATCTTCCCTGTGAGGAACGACCTCATGAACCTGATGGCGCCAAGACGACTCAGCGTTCGCGTCGAGTGATGTATCAGCCCGCCGCATCAAAGTCGCTCCGGACCCTCCAGCACTTCTTTCGTTCCTGCGGAGAGGATCCCTAGCAAGCACCTCTCTTAACAGAACCATCCAGAACAGAAACAAAGGGATCAGAGTTGTACAGGCGCGCTGCACCAGTATAACTCGTCCTCTACCCTATAGAAACTATCAGAAAATGCAACCGTGGGTGCCAGTTACCAATATACCCCGTTTCCAGAGCCACGAACTGGCGTTTTAGCCTGAGCGTGAGCCGCCCAGGCAAACCAGTATACTTTAGCCTAGTGCTACTTGAGCGATGCCTTAGCTCCTGCTTCCTCAAGCTTCTTCTTGAAGTCTTCGGCTTCTTCCTTTGAAACCCCTTCCTTCAGAACTTTCGGTGCTGAATCTACGATATCCTTCGCTTCCTTGAGCCCAAGTCCAGTGATCTCTCTTACTACCTTAATCACCTTAACGCGCTCAGAACCAGCATCATCCAGAGAAATATCAAATTCCGTCTTCTCCTCAGCAGCTTCGGCTCCACCAGCCGCACCAGCTGCACCAGCTGCCATCATCGCTACAGGAGCAGCCGCAGTTACGCCCAGCTCATCTTCTAGCTCTTTTACCATTTTTGCAGCGTCCATAAGAGACATGCCCTTGATGTACTCCACTACGTCTTCATAAGTAACGCTCATGTCATTTCCTCCAATTAAACTGACTAAAAATTTTTCGTTACTACCCTCTACTCACTACTCTCTATTCGCCCTGCTCTTCCAATTTTGCCCGCTGCGCATCAATAACACGGGTCAACTGAGTTGCCGGTGCTTGCAGCAATTGTACTACCTTTGTTGCTGGCGCAGATATTACGCTCAACAACTTCGCATAGAGCTCTTCTTTACTTGGCATGCTTGACAGGTTCTGAACCTCAGCAATATCCAAGTACTTCCCCTCAAAGAAACCACCCTTAATCTCTAGTGCCTCATACTCCTTAGCGAACTTCGCTAGTACTTTCGCAGGTGACACCGGATCGGCTTCTGAAAAGACAACAAAACTCGGACCATCTAATGTCGCAACAAACTTCTGAACTTCCTCTTGGTCTGCTTCCTTGTGGGCCTCATTCACAGAAATCTTTGCTAGTGTATTCTTTACAACCTTTCCGTAGGCTCCCTGTTCCTTCAAACCAGCTCGAAGATTCGTTGCTTGTTCGACAGTAAGTCCACGATAGTCGGCGCAAAGAGCAACAATACTCGAACTGAAAGCGCCCTTGAGCGACTCTACTTCTTGGATCTTCTCTGCTTTGTCCATTCCATTGCCTTTTAAAAACTCGAAGCCCCACATTCTAGAGCGAAGTGGCATCAAAAATCCAGATTACCACCCCAGAAATTGCAGCTCTGAGAAACTCTTTCTCTCCTAAACGTTCCGCACCAGCGATAAATCGAGCTCTACGCTTGGCCCCATCGTAAGCGAGAGGTATGCACTCTGCAGATACACCCCCTTACTCGTGGATGGCTTCTGCTTGTTCAATGCCCCTATAAGTGCCTCAACATTCTCTTGTATTTGCTCTGGGGTAAAGCTCGCTCTCCCCACAGAAGAGTGGACTATTCCAGCCTTCTCCACTCGGAACTCAGCTCTTCCCGCCTTCACTGACTTAACGGCGTCTCCGACGTTCGGAGTCACGGTGCCTACCTTTGGCGAAGGCATAAGTCCCCGTGGACCAAGAACCTTCCCAAGACGACCGACCAACGCCATCATATCAGGAGTTGCTATGACGCTATCAAAATCAAGAAAGCCTCCTTGAATCTTCTCGAGTAAATCCTCTGCACCCACTATATCAGCGCCTGCAGCCTCTGCCTCAGCAGCCTTATCACCCTTCGCAAACACAGCAACACGAATAGTCTTCCCTAACCCATGTGGGAGCTCCACACTCCCTCGAACATTTTGATCCGCCTTCCGAGGGTCTATCCCCAACTTCAAGGCGAT
Organism: bacterium; assembly: GCA_009926305.1. Classification (NCBI taxonomy): domain Bacteria; species bacterium. Next base: position 22,746 of record RFPC01000030.1, on the reverse strand, counting down.
ATCCACGCCTTCGTCAAACTTTGCTGATTTTGTTGAGAGCGCCACCTGGCACGCCTCCGCGATGGGATACTGCTTCCCCGCTTCAATTAAGTTTTGTATTTTTTCGTACCGCTTCCCTGCCATTTTTCTTGCCTCTTCGAAAACTTGTTTCTGATCTTTTACCACCTAAAGGGCATTCTTCCTGAGCTCCACTATCCGCTCAGCGCAAACAATCCTGCTCTACGCCTCCAGAACGTCCACTCCCATGCTACGGCAACTCCCCATTACAATCTTACACGCTTGGTCGATGTCTTTTGTGTTGAGATCTGCCATCTTCTTCTCGGCGATTTCCTTCACCTGCTCCATCGAGATTTTTCCAACCTTGTCCCGGTTTGGAACACCAGACCCCTTCTTCAACTTCAGTGCCTGCTTAATAAGAAAAGACATCGGCGGTTGCTTGAGTTCAAAATTGAAAGAACGGTCCTTGTACACCGTAAGAACTACTGGAAGGATATCTCCTGCCTGCTTTTGAGTCCGTGCATTGAACTGCTTACAAAAATCCATAATGTTCACGCCGGCCTGACCCAAGACTGGTCCTATTGGCGGCGCCGGGTTTGCTTGACCCGCTGGAACCTGCAGCTTCACTACGGTTTGAATTTCCTTTGCCATTTCCTCTTCCTCGCTCTCTCAAACATTTCCTTTCACTCTACAAAGATACACATGAAATCACATCAACGCGCATCTTAGGAGGAAGCTCTTTGAGCTTCTCTTTTAAGGAACTTAAAATACTATGCTTTCTCTACCTGGATGAAATCGAGCTCAACAGGGGTAGCACGCCCGAAAATGCTAATCAACACCTTCACCTTACCTTTTTCTGGCTTCACCTCTTCTACCGTTCCGCTAAAATCCGTAAACGGTCCATCCACCACCTTTACGGTCTCACCTTCAGAGAAGCTCAGCTTCGCCTTAGGCGCCGCAACTCCTTCTTCAACCTGTTGAACTATCCTTTCTACTTCCTCAGGGCTTAGTGGCTGCGGATCTGTTTCATCCCCAATAAATCCAGAGACTTTTGGAGTTTCTTTGATGAGGTGCCACGTATCTCTGTTGAGCTCCATCTGAACCAGCACATAGCCTGGAAAGAACTTCCTGGTAGAGGTCTTTTTCTGGCCACGCACAAGCTCAACCACTGTCTCCTCAGGAACTCGCACCTCGCCAAAAAAATCTTCCATTGCGTTGGAACGAATCCGCTCCTCTAGAGCTCTTTTCACCTTATGCTCGAAGCCAACATAGGCTTGCACAACATACCAGTTAAAATCTTTTTGGGAGTTGGAGGACCCTTCAATCTCTTGGACTTCCTCACTCACTTCATCTTGACCTGCCTCAGCTTCTGGAGACTGAAGTTCATCGGCGCCAGACTGAGCTTCACTCGCGCTATCATTGCCAGCGCTATCATTAGGAGCACTTTCAGAACTGGACTCCGAAGACGATTCCACTGCAGACGATTCCACTACCTCCTCGTTCTCCACCACGGAAGACACTTCATCTTCTCCAGTGAGCCCGTCTCCAGTGAGCCCGTCTCCAGTGAGCCCGTCACGAGCCTCTAGCCCGACCTCTTCATCGACCTGCAATGCTTTATTCTCGTGTGAATCCATGACAACTCTCTCAATCGGCGGATGATTCTTTCCATCCACAACTTCCACAAGAGGACCGCTACTCCTACCTCCTACGCTGCAGGTAGCCGCAATGCCTCGCTATAAACTTCTCGAATAACTCGCCCTACCCCTAGAAACCAATCCACTAATCAGCAAACCCATCAGAGAACTTCGCTACAACTCTACAGCCGCCTAAACTCTACAGCCGCCTAAACTCTACAGCCGCACACGCTATCCTAACACGCTCTCCATGAGATTACCGAAAAGGAAGTCGAGCAAAAACAAACACAATGCGACAAACACCATGATAATGATCGTTACGATCGTCGCTTGCACTGTTTCCTGCTTGGTCGGCGTCGTTACTTTCTTGAGCTCATCGATGCTCTCTCGAAAGAATGAAGCGGACTGACCCATTACTCCCTCGCCACCAGACGAGCGTGGGCTCACTGAGCGCTCCGCTTTGGCTTTCTTTACAGACGACTTGCTCGATGACCCACCGGTATCTTTCGCGGCTTTAGATTTGTTGAAAGCCTTTGATTTACCAGCGTTCACGCTGCCTGTCTTTGAAGCCAAAACTCACCTCCTATTAAGGAATCTAGAACGGCGCAAGGTATCAAAAATATTTACGAGAAGCAATTTAAGCCACAAAATGAATATGAATTGATGAAAAGCACCAGTCGGTGGCAGGTATCCTACCGTGGGGCAAGCCAAAAGGGAGCTTGTTCGCCATAACCTATTGTTATAACTTGTCTATTTTACCCTTCGTCTTTGATGTTGAAGGGCGCTCTGACTGTAAAGAGGGGAAATTCAACAAGCATATTGGTTTCCAGAGGCTCCTCTCTTCCCTCTGCTGAACGACGTAATACCCATCAGCCACAAGCACGACGAGGGCCAAGGCTGAGCGAAGGCGATGCTGAAAGGATGGACCAGAAGAGACGATATATTCAGGGGGATAAGATAAGGGGATAAGATAAAAGGAAAGCTGGCAGTGGGACTTGAACCCGCAACCTACTGATTACAAATCAGTTGCTCTACCAATTGAGCTATGCCAGCACGAAAGACCAATCTTTATAAAACCACACTTTGATAAAACCACAGCTGAAAAATCTATCGCAGAGCTCCTACGTGTGGTGGCTCTTAACGACACCTCTTCTTAACGCAAAGATTTCTTAACGCAAAGATAAGGTCTGCGACCTTCATTTGGTGGGAGTAGGATTCGAACCTACGTACGCTTGCGCGAGCAGATTTACAGTCTGCCTCCTTTAGCCACTCGGACATCCCACCTTATTGTGTCGGCCACAATTCTATCGAGGTGCGAAATTTCACCCTATCAGTTACTCACCCTATCAGCCACTCGACGTATCAGAGTTCGACAAGCCATAGGGCGAAACAAAAAAATAGGGCAAAGCTAAAAAAATATGGCAAAGCCAAAAAAATATGGCAAAGCCAAAAGAATAGGGCAAAACCAAAACAAAAAAATGGAGCGGGAGACGAGGTTCGAACTCGCGACCCTCAGCTTGGAAGGCTGATGCTCTACCAACTGAGCTACTCCCGCCCCTAACGTTATAACTTTCAAACGGTTCCCCGTCTGAGCGCTACCCCGTAACCTTCCCTAAATCCCCAAGAAAAATCAACTGGAGCCCTAAAAAACACAGGAGCCCTAAAAAAACACGGGGACTACCCGAAATTTCACGGGGACTACCCGAAATTTCACTGCTTACTCCTGACCCCGGGCTTTCGCGAGCAAAAATCGAGGGAATTATTCACGCCAGGAGGGACTCGAACCCCCAACCCTCGGATTTGGAATCCGATGCTCTACCAATTGAGCCACTGGCGTCTATTTTTCGCTCTTGAATCCCTAATTCTTCAAACCTGATGTTCCCACTGCGCCCTTCAGAATCTCTTTAAGCAGCAATTCCTTCTAACAGAGTGAGAACTTCTCGTAACAACTCACGTTCTATAAGCCCACGACGGAACTCGAATCCGTGACCTCTTCCTTACCAAGGAAGTGCTCTACCAACTGAGCTACGTGGGCACAAACACAAAACCCTAAGACTCGGAAGATATACAAATTGGGGTCCATCGAACAAGGTCACACCACGGAAAATCTGTGCTTATTCTGAATTTGGAGCGTACCCCAGCACCAGGCTCAGCAAAAAAGAGGCTTTTAGCCGGCTATCCCCTCGCGTGTCCTGGATAACGTGGAAATGGGATAACGTCTCTTATATTCTGCATGCCAGTAAAGTACATAATCAACCGCTCAAATCCGAGCCCGAATCCACTATGTGGCACGGAGCCAAACCGCCTCAGATCGAGATACCAGGCCAATTCCTCGGTCGAGATTCCCATAGCCATCATACGAGACTCCAATCGATCGAGTCGTTCCTCGCGCTGCGAACCACCGATAAGCTCCCCCAAACGCGGAACTAAAAGATCCATTGCTGCCACTGTTTCCCGTTCATCATCATTTTGTCTCATGTAAAACGCTTTAATTGATGCTGGGTAATTCACGACAAAAACGGGCTTCTGAACATGCTGCTCAGTAAGGTATCGCTCGTGCTCTGCTTGCAGGTCCATCCCCCATTGAACAGGAAACTCAAAACGCTGCTCCGCATTTTCAAGCACTCGAATAGCCTCTGAATACTCCATGACTACGTATTCACTCTCGGAGAGAAACTGGAGGAGCTCTACGAGATCATAGTCAACCCATTCACGGGCAGCGAGAAATGCGAGATCATGTTCGCAGCGTTCTAGGACTGCCTTTGCCAGTGTGGTAACGAATTCATGTGCAAGGGAGATGTTTCCATCAAGATCGCAGAATGCCATCTCAGGTTCTATCATCCAAAATTCAGCAAGATGCCGAGTAGTATTAGAATTCTCAGAGCGAAATGTTGGTCCAAAAGTGTAGCAATCAGTATGCGAGAGAGCAAAAACCTCTGCCTCTAGCTGTCCCGATACCGACAAGCCAGACTTTTCTCCGAAGAAATCTTTGGAATAATCTATTGAACGTCCTTCAAAACTCGGATTATCAATTTCCAAGGTAGTAACACGGAACACTTCCCCCGCCCCCTCGCAATCGGAAGTGGTAATGATTGGTGAATGCAAGTGGAGGAATCCTCTCTGTTGAAAGAACTCATGTACCGCAAAAGAAAGTGCTGAACGTATTCGAAATACAGCGCCCAGGGTATTTGAACGAGATCTGAGCTGAAGATGCTCGCGTAAAAACTCTAAAGTGTGTCCCTTTTTCTGAAGAGGATATTTTTCTGCATCGGCTGAGCCGATGAGTTCTATTGAGCTTACTTCTAATTCGAATCGCTGTCCCTTCGCCGGCGACTCTCTTAACTCGCCCGAAACCCTTACTGATGATCCCGTTGTGATCTCCTGGGCTACCGCTGAATAACTTTCAAGAGCAGGAGAGAGAACGAGTTGCAGTCCGGCTACACTAGAACCATCCGTGAGCTCAATGAAAGAAACGTTCTTTGACTGCCGATGAGTCTTTACCCAGCCAGAAAAAGAGTATTGTCCCGGAGGCAAGTCTCCCTGATGGATATGTTGAATTCTCTGTTTCACTCCTCTCCCCTATGTCAGCACTCGTTTCACCCCATGCCTTCGTCAGGAGAGTATGCTCTCCGCCAAAGAGCAGCAAGAGAAACTCCCGAAAAGTGATCTAAAAAGGTATTCAGTAGGGGGAGAAAGTGGATATTCAGGCTCTTTCATCAGATAGCTTGCTTCTGACGCCTCGACTGCGCTAAAAACAGGGGCTTAAGAAGTTTACCTACGGGGTGTAGCTCAGCCTGGTTAGAGCGCTAGTTTTGGGAACTAGAAGTCGGAGGTTCGAATCCTCTCACCCCGATTCCTATTGCTTTCTTTATTCCTGTTGCTTTCTCTTCTGTTTGCTTTCTCTTCTATTTGCTTTCTTTTCTGTTATCACCTCTTTTCTCTACTCACCCTTTTGTCCATTCACCCTTTTGTCTATATCACCATTGCCTGCCATATCCTCTTTCTGCCGCCTGCTCACCATATAAGCCCTTCACCGCCCCCTTCCTGCGTCCGAACTATCTCTGCCCCTTTCGTGTTCCATTCATTCGCGATATTTTATTTCTATGGCTAAGAAAAATACCATCATAACCCTAGGAGCTGCGCTGTGTGTCCTCCTCGTGATTCAACTCACCATGAACTTCTCCGGGAACAACGCGCCGTCATTCCGTGAAGCACTAGAACAGAAACTTGCGACTCGAAGCGATATCGATGATAGACGAAAAGAGGTGCTGCGCATTCAACTCTCCGTCAGAGACTGGATGTCTAAACACAACAACACTCCGCCACATCGGTTACAACAACTCGTGCCAGAATATTTTGAGATGGTGCCTACTGATCCGATTACTGGAAAAGCTTTTTCGTATATGATCAAGGATGAAGACTTTTCTATCGGTGAGCCCCTTTCAGAAGAAACACCAGTTGCAACTTCCACGAACCCTCCACAGCAGAAAACAAACGAAATACCAGGGGCAACAACCCTGATAGCTTCAACTGCTGAAAAAGAAGATTACATATATGACCCAGAGGGAAAGCGAGATCCCTTCCTTGCATTCGACTTTAGTCCCTCCCAGAACCTCGATGGGAGGACAGAATTAGAACAATTCGAGATTGGACAACTACGACTTACGGCGACTTTAGAAGGACTCGGGGAACCAAAAGCAATCGTAGAATCCAGCACTGGTAAGGGCTTCACTGTTACTGTTGGAACGAGAATTGGCCCGAACAATGGAGAAGTGGTTCAAATCCTCAAGGATCGTCTTATTATTGTAGAGAGTGAAACCGACTTTACGGGTGAAACAAAAATGAATACGATTGAAATGCTGCTCAGACTCCCAGGGCAAGGTCGGAATCAGGGCTCACGGAAGACCAAAACGAGAGACTCCTCCCGAAAAGCCTCCTTTCGTTGAGCCAGAATCAATTAAGACTCGTACCGCATTAGGGTTAGGAATCGCAAACAAAGTCCGCATACTGCTTTCAAGGCCCTGAAGCACTTACACCCTTATGCAGAGTAGAGATTCTTGACCGCTTCAGGACCTGCTCGAAGCACAAGTTCATTTCGAAAGCGCATAAAGTCTATCAACTTGATGAGTCGAGCCTTCTCAGTAGCCGCATTCAAAAGCTCTTGTCTCTCGAAAACATCGAGTCGAATAAGCGCGCCAATTCGAAAAGCTCGCACATGCGCCTCATCCGGTACGGCCATCTCTACATTAATATTCGTTAAAAACTTCTCAAACTCCTCTCTCGCTACCTCTCTCAATCGCTTAGGTGGCTGACCACCATCTTCTCCCCATCGGACATGTGCTCGAGGGAAATCCTGGTCTGGAAGCTCCTGCATTAATTCAAAGAGTCGAATCCCCTTTGTTAAAATGTCTAACCGTCCATCTTCATATCTTTGAAGCACCGCTTGAATCTCGACGGTGCATCCCCATTGTGCGGAATTCTTGCCTGTGAGTAGAACCCCAAAGTGATGACTATCTCGGGTCTCATCCTCTTCAAACAGCGGAACCTCAGCAAGACAAAACCGAAGCAACTTTTGATAGCGTTCTTCATATATATGGAGAGGTAAAAGCTCGCCAGGAAATACATTCCCCCCCAATCGAAAAAGCGGGATGACAGAGTGTTCTCCACTCAGAAATGGTCTTTTGGAGCTCATACTCCATTATCTCTCGATACCCTGCTTGAGAGCAAGCTGATTACCTGCCACTCATCGGTGCCAGATATCACTCCGCTGCTTAACCAACGGACATCAGGCTCTCAAAGATCTCATTGGAGAGGTAATCAACGATATTTTTTATGGAGACCATGCCGACTGGAATGTTTGCATCATCAACAATTGGAAGGTGCCTGAAGCCACCCTGAGACATTAAAGTAAGTGCAAATGCTATTGTTTCATCGAGAGCAATACTAATAGGCTCTCTGGTCATAAACTCTGAAACCAAATTCGCACCCGTTATCCCTTTCTCATAAATCTTAAGCACGTAGTCCCGCTCACTAAATATCCCAGCGAGTTCTCCAAGTTCATTAATTACGATGACACAACCAATTTTATTGTCCTGGAGAATGCGCATTACATTATCAAGGGAGGCATCCTCTCGTACCGATATCGGCTCCGGAGGATCAAGAAGGGAAACGCTAGAGCAGAGAAACCCTCTATCCATAGGCATGGAATCTTGCAGGCACTGCATTCGAAGTGCTTTCTGGAGCTCTTCTCCAAGCTTCTCAATGCTTTTCTCAGATTTACTCATTTCCCATCTCCTCATCACTAAAGGCAGGACTGACTTCTTCAAAGTCCTTTACTTCAAACTCCTCACTCACTGCTTCAAAACAGATTGAGATCGGGCCCTTTAAGCTCTCTTTAACCTCGAATTTTTTTTCATTCACTATCAGCCGCACCCGCGGATGGAAGGCTCTATTCACTGAAACAATGCTATTGGTTTCGGGTATTGCCTCGCTTAACATAAGCTCTCTTTTCTCGTTTAGTCCTTCCAGGCTCTTCTCAACTCTTTCTCTCTTTGTGAGCAAGGTCTCGAGTTTTGGTCTCAGTTGTGGAGAGAGAAGCTGAATACGAGCGGGGTTTCTCGCATAAGGCCCAAGATGCGCTTCTATCAGTTCAAGCCCCTTTTGATGCTCCTCAATTCTCACTAGTAACATTTGGTATTCCTCAGAAACCTCAATATCACTCCCGAGAAGCATTTCTGTCTTAATCTCCTCTTTGCTCCCAAATTCCCCTACTACGGCCCCTGCAACTATAAAGCTTTTCCCTCCCAAAATCTGGGCTTTAGGCGCTTGGAGCGTTGAGGTCGTTCGAATAGTCGTATTACGGGCCTCTTCCTTAATAAAAACATCACCCCTCGCATCAATGGTAGCGCTTTGTATGGACTTTACCGAAACATCTTTCCGAGAAACGATCCTTCCAGTCCCTTCCCCAAAGAATCGGCCAACAATCTCAACTGGACCATTCAAAGAGCGCAGTTCTGTTCGATTTACAGAACCGCCGATCTTAATCCCTTTATCTGCTGATATTCCATATCCTGCAAGAACATCTCCTTTAATATGCACCGATCCGATAAAATCGATATTCCCAAATTCTGCATTGAGGTCCCCTGGAACTACGAATTCTTCTTTGATCGCCAGCCGAGAATCTTGCACTTCTAAATAGCCATCCACTTGAGCGATGACTCTATCATAGCCGAGCCCCTCTGCTGCTCCTGATTCTTGAATGAGCGAGTTCTTGTCAAGAGTAACCTTAACGGGATCTCCAGGAGCTGCTGGGAGTCCCTTTCCAAAAACATTGACCCCAGGAAGACCTTCCTTTGGATGATAAATTCGGGCAACAGCGTCCCCGATATGAATGTTTTCAAAGAGGCTAAGATCTCTTAATGATACCGATACATCCTCATCTTCAGCGGGATCTCTGTGCGGATCCTTTGATAAACGCCTCTTTAGATAAACGATTTTACCATTCGCTCCTTTCTTTGGAAGAACGCCTTTAGCGATACGCCGTTGCTGAACGAGCGTATGTTGCTTGAGCCCTCGGGCAACATCCTTTAACACATCTTGATCAAGATACTGCGGGTCAAGATACTGAAGCACCATCTTCTCAAGGTGTTCAAATGATACATTTTCAATGACAGTAAATCGCTCAACGTCAATAAAGAGCTTCGTATCTTGCTCCTCCGCGAAGGCTTTGAGATGAAAAAATTCATCTTTGATTTCGAAAACGGGCTTTGCCATTGCTTGTTCTCTCACCCTCCTCTTTGGGGAGATGCACATAGAGCACTACGCGATCTTCTTAATGAAGAATCTCACAGCCTCTCCTTTTATCATACCGCATAAGTACGGTCTCAGCCCAGATCTGAAAAAGTCAGCCAAACAGTATACGTCTTTTTCGTAGTGCGAAGAGAAATAACTCTTTTTTTAAAAAAAGTTCAACTACGTCTTAGGTTTCTTCTCTCACCTGTCGAATCCCTCAGCAGTTCATGTTTGTACCTCGAACGACCCCGTTCAGGGCAGTAACAAATGGGGAGGTTGTAGATGTCTGAAGTTGTTCATGGAAAGCGTGGTCCAATTGCAATCCTGCAAGAGTTTTCAATACCACTGATTGCCGGAGTTCTCGCCGCTGTTGCCTGGGCCAACCTAGATCACCACAGTTATCACGATATAATGCACTGGTCCCCGTTTGGCCACGAGAGTCATTTTAATTTTCATTTTTTGATGAATGATTTATTCATGGCGCTCTTCTTTGGAATTGCAGCAAAGGAGATCACCGAAAGTTGTCTTCCCGGAGGAGCACTTAATCCCCCAAAGAAAGCAATTAACCCACTGCTTGGAACAATTGGTGGGGTCGTCGGTCCTGTCGGAGTTTATTTTCTTATCGTTGCGATGACTGGTGATTCATCGATTCGAAATGGCTGGGGGATACCAACAGCAACCGATATTGCTCTGGCATGGCTCGTAGCAAGAATGATTTTTGGTAAGGGTCATCCAGCCGTTAGCTTTCTGTTATTGCTCGCTGTTGCAGATGATGGTCTTGGACTCGGCATTATTGCCATCTTTTATCCAGATCCACACCATCCAGTTAACCCAGCGTGGCTCGGACTTGTCGGAGCAGGCATGGCAGCAGCCTACGGTATGCGCCGAGCCAAAGTGCACAGTTTTTGGCCCTACTTGATTGCTGGGGGAGCCCTCAGCTGGTGCGGGCTTTACTTCGCACATCTTCATCCGGCCCTAGCGCTGGTTCCAATTATTCCCTTTATGCCAAGTCGTGGACACGATGATGGACTCTTTGCTGAAGGTGAAAGCGAAGCGCACCATGATACGCTGAACAACTTTGAGCATTCCTTCAAACTTCCTGTAGACCTTGGACTTTTTGGATTTGGGCTGGCGAATGCAGGTGTAGAATTTTCATCAATGGGGAACGCAACTGTTGCCGTACTTTTAGCACTCGCTATCGGTAAGACGGGGGGCATCTTCATGTTCTCATGGATCGGTCATAAGTTAGGTTTTCCCCTACCGGCCGGCATGGGATGGCGAAGCCTTATGACCGCGGGTTGTGTGGCAGGACTAGGATTAACCGTAGCATTATTTGTTGCAGGAGTTGCATTCACAGAACCAGGACTTCAAGGAGCCGCAAAAATGGGCGCACTCCTATCTGCTTTCATCGCTCCAATTGCAATGTTTATGGGTCGAGCACTTGGGGTACGCCAAGAGTTTGAACGACTGAGTCGTGAAGAAACTACCATTATCGAAGATATGGACATTGCGTACGAGACGCCAGCAGACGAAGTGCCGGCAGACGAGTACGAGCAACCACAGGTGGCTTCCGGAGAAGAGGAGCAGACTCCCCTTCAGTAATCTCGATAGGGAGTGTAACTCTGTAGCGCTCCTCCATCTGTAATCTATTGATGTGACTGACTTCTCGGTGAAGTCAGTCACCATGAACGGGAATAAAACCACGTTTAATCAACTTGCATGAAATCACCGCTTCTTTCCTAAAGTCTATGACGATTTGTGACGAAAATTACTGGTGAAAACGTAATAGTTTTTCTGATTTGAGTGCGATGAATGCAAAGCATTGAGGGGCAAGTCGCCGCGCGCGCTCTGAATTTAGGTAAGGAGCAAACAGAGTGGATATTGCAACCCTCGTAGGACTAGGGGCCGCCTTCGGTTGTATCTTTTTTGCAATCGCAATCGGCGGTAGTGCACTCGTATTCATTAACGTGCCCTCTCTCATTATCGTAGTAGGAGGAACCATCGGTGTTACCTTCATTAAGTATCCTCTCGCTCACACCTTGAACGCAGTAAAAATCGCTTTTAAAACCTTCTTTCATAAGCCTGAGACGCAAGTAGAACTCATTCAGCTCGGCATCGAGCTTGCTACAATAGCCCGTCGAGATGGACTACTCGGCCTTGAAGGTATTGAAGTTCAAAATGAGTTTCTCGCAAAGGGCATACAGCTCGCAGTTGACGGTCACGACGAGGAGTATGTTGCTCGAATTCTTGCAACAGAGATTAATCAGCAAATTGACCGACACGAGCGTGGCCAGCACTTGTTTAAGGGAATGGGTGACTCTGCTCCTGCAATGGGAATGATCGGTACCCTGATTGGGTTAGTTCAGATGCTATCGAATATGGAAGATCCAAAATCAATCGGACCTGCTATGGCTGTTGCTCTTCTGACAACACTCTATGGAGCGGTCATGGCAAACTGCGCCGCTCTTCCTATCTCGGATAAACTTTCGCATCGGAGCAAAGAGGAAAAAAATAACAGAATGCTCATTCTTGAAGCCGTGAGCGGTGTTCAAAAAGGGATGAGCCCCAAGGTATTAGAAGAAATGCTACTCGTTTATCTACCAGTTACTGAACGAAAAAATATTGCGCTGAATAAAAAATAAATAGGGGATTCAGCGATGGATGAGGATTTAGGCGGAGGTGATGATGATGATGGCGGAGGTGGTGGCGCCCCCGCATGGATGGCAACATTCGCGGACTTAATGTCACTGCTTCTCTGCTTTTTCGTTCTCCTTCTTTCATTCGCAACTCTCGATGAAATTATCTATAAAGAGGTTGGCGGATCGATGAAAAATGCATTTGGGGTTCAATCGAATGTACTCCTGCTACAGCCCGTTCAAGGAAAAAACTTTATAGCAACTGAATTTAGCTCTGGACGTCCAGATCCCAAGATACTCAATGTTCTTCCCCAAGAGAATCTCGACCAAAGAAAGAAGTGGGACAGTCAACAAATTCAACCCGATGCTACCTTTGAAAAAATGACAGCTCAGGACAAAGCGGTAGAGCCACCTTCCGATCCCACAGAAAGTCAGAAAGATAGCGAGAATGAAACAAACGACCAAATTCAGCTCTCAAAGCAAACTTCAGAACAAGAAACGGGAGTGCTCTCAGGCACCCAGTGTGGTCCCATGGATGCAGACCGCTCGGCAACTCTCTCTCATCGAATGAGAGAAGTCGCACAGTTTGCGAATAAAAAGTCAAAAGACCTGGGACGGGAACTAGCCTCGGAAATAGCGAATGGGGAGCTAGAAGTAGAAACCGAGGGGAATACCGTTATTATCCGCGTAGCAGAAGATACATCTTTCGCGCCGGGAAGCGCTAAAACACTGAGCTCCTTTAAGAGTGTCCTCGCTAAAATATCAGAGGTTGTCCAAGAATCTCCTGGCAATGTAGTCGTTGAAGGGCATACTGATAACATTCCGATTTCCCCCGAGAGATTCTCTTCGAATTGGGAACTCTCCTCAAGCAGAGCGGCGAATGTGGTAACGGAACTGATCTCTGGTACCGGTCTTCCCGTAACTCGATTTCAAGTACGGGGTTTTGGTGAAACGAAACCGATTGCTTCAAATGTTACTTCTCTTGGTCGGGCAAAAAATCGTCGTGTTGAGATTATCATTGAATATGATGAGAAGAATCTTGAGCCGATAAAACTCCGCTCTGAAAGAGAAGAAGAAAATCATCTTAAAAACCTAGAGGAGGGTGTCATTACCAATAGGAAAGACATCGCTTCAGTGACTTCCCAACCATCAAATTCACAATTAAAAGAAGCGACCCCTCCGACATCCGCGGAACTTAATACCGTGAGTCCTAACCGAAGACGAGAGTCCAAAGAGTCAACCTCAACGAAACGGCAAGAGGCTCCATCAAAAATTGACCTCTTGAGAGACCTTGAGGGCCTGCCATCTCCCTCCTCATCCCAACCAGAGCAACAAGATCCCGAAAACCCTCCACCAAGCCTGATATTTCAGGATGGATTCTTTGATTAGTTTTCACTGTTCTTGAACTCAAGGTCTTAACTGCCCAATGATATTGCCTTTTCCTCAAGAACTTCGCCTCTCAGGGGCAAAACGCTGATTTTCTTTCATGTCAGTAATCTGATACAAACTTCTGATACTACGTTCTAATCGACAAATCATCGGTTTATGAGGGCCGTTTAACACCATACTCATTGAACATGAATCAAGCCCAAGAACCTACACACCGCCAAGGCGAGTCGAAGAAACTGGAGCGCAAAGAGCCCAGTGCTAACCAAGATATGGATGCTAGTCATGACCTCAATAGCGGCACGCTCCCCTCTGTTGAGTTCCCCACCCCTACTCCGTTCCCTCCTACCTCCAAGGACTCAGAGGCGATTCTTAACGATCCGATCAAGCAGTGTCTTGAACAAACAAAACTCTATCCTCTCTTCTCGCCTGAAGAGGAAAAACAAATTGCGCACGATCTACAAAATGCTCGCACAGCGTTTCAGCAGAAACTGTTTACTTATCCATTCGCCGCCCGACAAGTAGTTCAGCTCTATCAAGATGTACTTGATGGCAATAAGAGAATAGAAAAAGTCATAGACGAACCTGAGCTAGTCCAATTAGGGGGCGCCCGGCACAAGCGGAACACGTTACCCTCCACCATTCGTCAGATTACGGCGCTTTGTGACAAGATAGAGCAGCTATCAGGCATCTCAGCTTCTGGCTCTCCTCAGGTTCCACTCTATCGGAAGAGCCTTTCAAAGATCTTAATGACTAACTCAATTCATGAGACTCACGTAGACGAAATAGCAATCGATACCTGCTCAAAGCTGGTTGCACTTCATAAAGGCGATAATCTCCTTTCTCAGGAAGATGTCAGGAGCTTAGTGACAGGTGAAAAAAAGGCATTTGCATCAGCGCAAAGTCTCTTCAACGCTCGAAATCAATATAGCGAACTGAAGCAAAAACTTGCAGCAGGAAATCAAAGACTCGTGATATCGATCGCAAAACGATATAACAATCCGCATAGTGACTTCATAGATCTGATTCAATACGGGAACCTCGGATTGATGCGCGCCTGTGAGCGGTTTGACGTAAAGCGGAATCTTAAGTTCAGCACCTATGCCACCTGGTGGATTACACAGAGAATCACCCGTGGAATGGCCGAAAGTGCTTCTGTCATCCGTATCCCGCTTAATAGACTACAGGAGCGCTCAAAGATTTTAAAAGCAGAGGAGAAACTCTCAAAGGCCGGAAAAGTTCCATCGCCGGAAGCAATTGCTCAAAAAACAGGTATCAAACCTCAGACGGTCCGAGATCTATCCACCGCATCAAGCCCAGTGAGAAGCATGGATGCTTTAGGCTTGCCTTCAAGAAATGGGATGGTACGCAATTCCCTTACTGATGTACTAGAAGATCCAAACGCCGAAGATCCCACCTCACAAATTAGAAAAAGTGATTTAGAGGAGCTCATTAACACCATGCTCAAAGGACTAAGCACGGTAGAGAGAGAGACGTTGAAGTATCGGTTTGGATTATCTGAATACCCGCAAAAAACCCTGAAACAGCTTGGCGAGGAATTTGGTGACATTCGAGGGAACGGCCGGTCAATTACTCGCGAGCGAGTACGTCAAATTGAAACACGCGCACTTGATAAGCTCAGACGTTCGTTATTGCGTCGCGACCTGGAAAGTTTTACCGAAGACATTTAAAGATATGATGATCTTGAGCCCTTGAGCTCGCGAGAATTTTGCTCGAACTCATGCTACTTGTATTACGAATATGCTATTTGTCAGCAGACCTTCCTGCCCTTTTTTTTACGTGTTTCGCACTCGTCTTTTACATTCTTACAGATAATTGTAGCGGTAGTAGTCGGATTTGGATTCATACGACAAGAACGATATTTCTTTCTTAACTCGCCATCTGTCAGATCAGAGAATGGACCGCCATTACATGCCGTAAAAAAAGCAAGTAATCCAGTTAGAAAAAAGGCAAATCTTAACGATCTCATCGGGGACACGCTTCTCCTTCGACAAAGACTCATTCTTTCGGTTCTGCTAAACACTGGGGGAATCTCTTACTTCTATTCTACAGCAATTCTTGATGCCTCTCCTAGCCCATAGAGTCAAAAAATCATAATGATTCCAATTGCAGACATCTTATTCCGATTCGCTATCTCGAATCACCAACTTTAAAAGCAAAAACTCTAAGTACATAGACCTCTTTTTTGAATGCCTCACCTTTATAAAGCACTCTCTATCCATTAAGAGCCATATCCCTCATAGCGAAATGCGTGGGGGTTAAAAATGAAGTGTTATCTACGAATATTTCCGACATTTTTCTTAGCAATCTTCCTTGTGGTCTTTTCTACGCCAAGCGCCGCTCAAGTTTTAGAAATTGTACCACCAATTGCTGGCAGCCCCGCTGAAACACACAAAGAAAGATCTGAGATTACGATCACATTATCTGCCGATCGATGGCGCTCAGAGTTGATTAATCTTAACGATTATAATCCTTCGACAAATCCTTCTTTAGGCGGAGCGTGTGAAACTCTACATGATAGTTACTGGTCCTATCGTGCTCGGGCTGAACAAGTCAACTCTGCTTTAGCATCAGGCTTCTCCAACCTTACACTTGGTTTGGTTAGTCCCGACCAGTTCATAGAATCTCTGTCTTACACTGCTGAAAGCCACGCAGCCAATGTCTCCCAACAGACTGAAACAGGAGCTCTATTTACGAGCTGCCAAGCCATATCAGCACAAACCTATAGACATAACGGATATTATGAGAGTGACATTAATCGGGAAGAACGAAAGCAAATTTTTAAGGAAGTAGTTCATGTATACGAAGACGCGTTCACGGGACCAATAATAGAGCGACTTGAAAACGAACTCGAAATTCTTGGCAAGAATGCAGTTCGCCACTTACTTACGCTTTGGGGAATAGACAGTCCTCTGGCAGCAAATTTTGAAAAATCTGTGATTGACCCAGAAGGTCAGTTCTTTGAGCTACTCCCGGGGAGACAAAACAACCTTAATATAGAACTAGACCGTTTTTATCTCTTTGCTGAGCTCGAGGAACTAAAGGAGCAAGGATTTTCAGTTTCAACCTCCCTTCCCGAACACTTTAATCCATTGAGCGATCGTATTGACGAGAAAGATATAGCTAAATGGCTGATACAGAGGCTGAACATTGGATGGAAAGCCGATGCCTTGGACGGTGATATGACTTTCGCTGTAGATGTAGGTCCAAACGTTATGGGAGGAGACTCAAGACATACTTCAGGAGTTAAAATGTTCGGAGATTTCAACGTAGAGATTGACTGGAAAAATCCACACCTTTTCTTTGGTTGCGCCACTGACGATCGAATACAGTCAGGAGCGACCGCTACATTGAACTATTGCAATAATAAGGTAGAGGCTGGAGTATTCGTTACGCTGGAGATATTCTTCTAAATTTCAGTCTGCTGGAATAACTATATCGCTGTTATTCCTCCCTATCGCTAAAGACCTTTTACTCGCACAAGTGCCACCAGTGCATCAGTTGCCTTTTGGGGATTACTAAAGACAAACTCTGCTGAGCAGTGATGCTTTAGCTGATCCGCCTTATAAACCGCAATAACTGGATCCTCACTCGGATCGGTATTGTCTGTTAAATAATTCTTGAGTGTCAGATCATCATTATTCGCCTGCACGATCTGCCCCTGACTCTCCTCATATATGCAACCAAACACTATAGGTGTTACCTGATCACTCTCATCCTTCACGTAAGAGCCTTTCTCATGGACTTCCTGTATACGGTTGGACGGAACAGCGCTATAAATAAAATCTTTGCCAAGCAACCCTATCTCTCCTAGCTTCTCTACAAGGTTTTCATCCGTCGGCCATGCTCCAATATTAATGAATTCGACTGGTGCAAGGTCAACGGAATCTCTGTTTGGAGCTTCCCCTGAAGCTGCCAAAGCCTTAGAGCGCTCGTTATTATTATTGATATTTTGAGTCATAAGCTGTTGAGAAGTAAATTTCACTATTGAAAGATAGATGATTCAACGCATTGGATTGATTCGTCGTTCCCTCAAGAAGTATATCATAAACCCACTTCTGGCTCCGCCTACCATGCGGCTTCAGACTCAGGCAACCCATGTGAAACGCTCCTTTCGGAGGCACTTCAATATATGATTTCAGTAGCTTATCCTCTTTCCGTACTCGAGGGTTGGTGCTCCTTCGCACCTTTACCGCACCTGAATAGAGAAATCGCCCATAACTCTTACTGTTCGAGGTACACGCAGGGGAAGTGTTAGACAACCCCTGCTACTACGACAAATCGTGTTCAACTCCAGGGGGATTGAGAAACACATCGTAAGTCGTTTAGAAATGCAAACGATTTCCTTCAAACTCAATCCCTCATATGTATTGGTAAAGAATTATGATGCGTATTGCACTACTCTTCTTTCTCTCATGTTCTCTGATAGTAAATGCTATGCCAGCTTCAGCTCAATGTAGAGGTAAAGCAGGTATCGGCCGAGGAAAAGGGGGCGCACCAATCGGTGAAGAAATGGGATCGAGAATCCTACATCGTAACATGTTAGCGAATCTTGGCAGGTCGATTGTAACTGGCAGCTTTCCTCTTCGTTCACCAGTACCTCAACTGATTCCACAACAGAAAAAAGTATTGAAACAGATCAGCAACAAATTACCGGCAGAAAGTAAGGAACGCTCACAGCTAGACAGTCTAGCAGGCAGGCTTTCAGCAAGACACTTTAAAGCTCTTGCCATTTATTTTGATCGGAAATATCCAAATCAGGAAAAAAGTCCTCCGTTCAAGCCACAACGAGATCAGTTTTAGTGCTCACACCTCGGTTTCTCCTCGTTTATCGAGCATAGGAAAAGCGGGGTATGAGTTCTTTCATCAATGGCCTTGAACATGCTCCCAAATGCGGTCTAAAGCCCGATAGCTCCTGGCTTCATGAAGGTGTTCTTCATCAATCTTTTGACTCCCATTCAGATCTGCAATCGTTCTGGCAGTCCGTAGCAAGCGGACAGTACTTCTTGCACTGAGCAGATTTTTCTGTGTTAAAAGTTCGATGAAGTGCTCCGCTCCAGAATTTAGAAAGGGCTGTAACTCATCGAAATTCAGGGATGCATTCCGCTTAGACTGTCGGCTCAGCTGACTCTCTACAGCTCGAAGCACTCGCTTACGTCTTATACTCTCACTTTTCCTTAAATCAATCTGGTTAGAGGAATTTCGTTGACTCCCTAAAGCAACGGGAGAGGCTTCCACATGGAGATCAATCCGCTCGAGAATGGGTTGAGATAATTTCTTTAGATAACGCGAAACTTCTGACCGGGAGCACAGACATCCATGCCGTTCTTTTGAAAACTTTCCACACGGACATGGATTCATCGCTGCTATCAGCTGAAAGGCTGCTGGATAAACAGTGGTTCCAGCTACTCGAGTAATTGACACCTGCCGGCTCTCAAGAGGAGCACGCAAAGACTCTATGGTACTCCGCCGAAACTCCGGAAGCTCATCAAGAAAAAGAACTCCGCTATGCGCCAAGCTCACCTCACCAGGGCGTAGATCTGCTCCGCCGCCAATGAGTCCAGCTTCAGAGATCACGTGATGGGGGGAACGAAACGGTCTTTCTCCACTGAGATACTGCGTAATCGGTTCACCGATGGAGGATGCTATACGGGCAATCTCAAGAGCCTCCACTCGATCGAGCGGTGGCAAAAGGGAGCCGAACCTCTCAGCCAACATGCTCTTACCGCATCCAGGGGGACCAATCAGCAAGATATTATGGCCGCCAGCCGCTGCTATTTCGAGGGCTCGCTTTACACTTTCTTGTCCATACACATCAGAGAAATCTTTCTGATGCCTGCTCCTAGCAACTCGGCGTTCTTGTCTTACCTCTGCCCTTCCCTCTTTTAATACAGAGCACAGGTCAGATATCGACCGAACAGCGAAGACTTCAATCCCTTCTACGAGTAAAGCTTCTTCTCGATTCTCGTGAGGAACAACTATACGGCGTACCCCTTTTGAAACAGCATAACTCGTAATAGCTGCAATACCACGTACAGGCTTGACCTCGCCCTCGAGCGAAAGCTCGCCAAACATCCAAGTATCTTCCAAGGGTTCCACCTGCTCATTTGAGACTAAGATCGCCCATACCATGGCTAACTCTAGAGCCGAACCGGACTTCTTAACATCTGCTGGAGCTAAGTTTAAAAGAATCTGATCGGGCACACGAAAGTGTTCAGATTGAAGGGCTGATAGTATTCGTTCGCGGGCTTCACGAACAGCGACATCACCTAATCCAATCAAATGAAACTTGGGCTTTCCCAGACTGGTATATGCTTCCACGGCAATCGGTATCACCTCCGCACCGAGCAGAACGGCTGATAGAGACTGACCAATCATAACTCTCCTCTTTTCCTAGGCATTTCTCGTTGCCATGTACCCATGGGCATTCTCCATTATTTGACGAAGTATCTATGATACTTATCGAACCAATAGGGCTGTGAGTTTCGTTCTGGTCTGATTTATGCACCCTTTCCCTCGAAAATAGGGCCATAAGGGCTCTACTACCGATAAATTGAAAAAGAATTACTGAACTCGGAAATAAGTGCCGATAGGACTATTATGATTGGCGATGATACGTGGAGAATTATTCCCCCTGAAGAGAAGCTCGGAATTCTTGCCGCGGCACAAGGTAGAGGCGTCCTGTGGGCCCTGTCCAGTATTATTATCGGAGCGACTCTTGCTATCTCTTTTCAAGTACCGACCGTCCTTTGGACTTCAATTCTGGTAAGCCCACTTATTTTTCAATTTGCTGCAAATCGACGTTGGCGAACTCTGAGACCAAAGGCAATTCTTGAGTACCTTGCTGCGCGTTCTGTTACTCGACGATATGCGTTTGCTATCAAATCTGAGCAGCTTGAGCACGTTCTCATTTTTCGAGGAAAACTTCGGCATGAATCTGAAGATATGTCAGAACTCGACTCGGATGATATCCCAACAGGTAGAGCAAATATAGATGTCTGGATCTCTCTGTTTCCTGATAGCGTGGTGATCATCTCAGAACAGAGAGGGGGAGCTATTCTTGAGTTTGGACACCTTCTCAATTCCCGCTTTTCCGTTGATTCTATAGCAGCAGATGGAAAGCAATACTCTTCACAACTCCAGGTCTTTCTCGAGTATGATGACAGAAACTACGGCAAACATTCAGTATGTCTTACAAGCTCTCACCCTGCTGCTCTTAATATTTTCGAAAAAAAGTTGAAAGAATTGGTAGCGAGTAATCCAGTCGGCTCTAGTGAGGAAGATGAGCTTAGTGCCGATGTCGCTTTTCAATGAGTGAAACACATTTAACCCCTAGACCATTCTGACTCACCTCTTTATTGCTTTCCGATCTCAGAAAGATGTTTTAGGATTTTGAAGTGGAATGGTGTCCTAATAAAAAGACAGATATTGCCCCCTGGGTTGGGCTCCAAAAACTTACGCGAGAAAAAGTTATGCGACTACAGGAACATTCGCAACATTGTAATCGAAAGCAACGGGGAGACATCAATCCCTGGTTTTTTGCTCGGAGACTTACCGTCATGAGAGGGTTGTTTCAAAGCAATACGGCGCAAACTCACAAAGCTCAGCGATGCGCTCAGCGTATTACGACAATGCTCCATGCCATAGCGTGTGCCAGCAAAGTCGCATTGTTTGTAACACTTTTGTCATTACCTATTCATCACAAAGAAGCACTCGGATTAGAACAAGACGCTCTTATCTCATGGGAAGATACAGAATTCTCAGTTTCACTCTCGTATGATCCGCAGAAAGAATTTTTTACGCTCTCGTTGCGTGATCCAAAGGAAATATTTTTCTCGCAAAAGCCGAATCAACATCCCATATCAGTACAACAAAGTGCGACGTCAGTTAGCCTCGTCATTAAAAATCATGAGACACAGAATAAAGCGTTCTCTCCTCTTCCGGATTCAAGCCCATTAGAAAATCTTATTATCCGCGGTGAGAATGGAAAAACGAAAATTACTCTTGTCTTTCGCTCAAATCATCGCCCACGTGCTCGTTGGAATGAAAGCTCTCGTCGCCTTATAGTCGAAGGAAGGGAAGCTGTTCGCTCAGCACAAAGGAGGCTATCCTCTCCTCTTGAGAATCAACGAGCCTCATTACATCTTGATAAAACCCAAGGCGAGAAAATTGCTCGAGTCAAAGAAAGAAAAGAGACCCAACTCGGGGATTCTCAAAATAGGCAGCTCGACCTAGAAGGAACAACGGAAAAGAGACTGCCTATTCAACCAGTAATTCCGACAGCGAAAGCAACCACAATCAATGATAAGAAGGAGCGCGAATCAATCCGTACTCCTATTCAGAAAAAATGGGATGTGCCATCCCCAGTTGCTCCGCTGATGCTAGCTCCCACCCATGCCGACGAAGATGCTAAAGCCGATAACGACGAGACCGCTACGTCCTCTTCCCCTTCAACGCCTGACCCTCGACTATCTGAATCAGACCCAGCTCCTATACAAGCTGCAAGAGCAGGAGTTACTGAGAAAAACATCTTGCCAACGGTCACCTTAGACAACAATTCAATGCCGTCCACCCCTGAAAGATTGGTACGGCCTGCATCCCAACAAGTCTTAACCAAAATACAATTTGGAACGAATCCCGAAGACCCTGTTTTGCGACTTGAGACAACTCAGTGGCCTGAGTATCAAGTTCAATCGCTCTCACCGTCGCACTTTGCGGTTACAATCAAAAACGCCCGCTTGGGAGCTGCAAGCCTCGCGCTCCCCTCTTATGCTCCAATGAACAACGCTGGACTACTCTACACAAAAGCTAAACAGAATGGCCGCGACCTCAAAATAGACATCTTTACTGAGTATGGAGCGCCAAAACTTCACTCTCAAGCAACAGACAAGGCTCTCATCTTTCTCGGGATCAGTCAGAACTCTTCACGGTAATCCCTAAGACTTCAGATCTCTCTTCCGTCAGCTTCCCAATAATGTTCGGCTCAATAATGATCGATTCTGTCGTACCAGTATTAGTACGAGTAGGTATCTCGTGAACGCTGACGCTTTAATTCTTCAATTTCTCGTTGCTGTTGCCTTAACTGCTCTTCTTGGCGACGAAGCCTCTCTTCTCGTTCAGCATCAGCTGCATCAGTCTTATCGGCTTCGTTTCCGATAACACCGCCGGTAATCGCTCCAAGACCACCACCAATCGCTGTTCCTACTCCTGCATGACCCGTTGCAGCTCCTATAATAGCTCCAAGACCTGCACCAGCAGCCGCCCCACCGACTACTCCTCTT
>RFPC01000029.1 GCA_009926305.1 bacterium | reverse complement strand
GCTCCCATATCAGGGGTGTGAGTCGCTTGTAGGCTCGCACATATATAATCCCCCCCCAATACACACTACAGGGCCAGGATAGGGTCGCAACACTACTCTATCCTGGCCTTTTTCTTTTCCACAATAAGCGAATTCTTGCTGGAATCTCCGCTCAACGGCGGCACGTCGTTTATGAATGACGCAATGCATGCTCGTAGGAAGTACCAATAAATACAGGAGGTTGACGTGATGATTACAAAGATGACCGCTGTGAGTCCGGAAAAAAATAATTTTTTTAGAAAAAAAGATGTACATAAAGCACATTTTTAGCGAAGCTCCCATATCAGGGGTGTGAGTCGCTTGTAGGCTCGCATATATAATCCCCCCCCAATACACACCATAGGGGCAGGATAGGGTGGCAAAACTACTCTATCCTGCCTTTTTTCATGGATTTTTTAAGAGGTAGGGAATCAGCAGCAAGCGGTGTTTTTAGGAGATCGTTCATAAAAATTAGCTAGTTAGCTGAAATAACCATAGTTTTTCTGCGCTCCTGTCTTGGTCGGGTTAGCAGGACAAACAAAACAGAACCTTTGAAAAGTCGGTGCTCCTGTTTAGTTTCTCCCTGAGTTTTGTTACCTTAATCGTCTTGAGTTTTTAAGAAGAGGTAGAAAATGGCCGTCCCAAAGAAGAAAACGTCTCGCTCGAAACGCAACATGCGTCGGTCCCATGATGCCCTCGTAGCTGTGAACACTATTGTGTGTAGCTCTTGTGGAGAGCCTAAGTTGCGGCACCGTGTTTGTGGTGCATGCGGGCAGTACCGTGGAAAGAAAGTAGTCGAGACAGAATCAGCATCACTATAACTTCTGAATATGAGTAGTCTGCACTCCTGCAGGTGCTATGAACTGTGAGTCTCTTGTTCACTGTACCTTCTGCTTACCGGGGCGGTTCGGTCTCTGTCGACATGCCATGCTCAGCTCGTTTTCCCTTTAGCTGAGAGGTTCCAAAGGGCTTTACTGTGGCAGCAAGAGCGGTAGGGGCGTAGACCTTAGCTGGGAGTGCGTGTCGGTAGCTTATTTCATCAGTAAGGAGTTTCCGTTGTTGTTTCCTTTGACCACTCTGGTAGTTCTTAAACTAAAGCTCTACACTACAAGGCGTCTCCTAACATAAATGAAGGAATAAAGAAGAGAGAAAAAGTTATGACCGATAAAAAAGTAGCACTGATTACAGGAGCAAGCAGGGGAATCGGACGAACAATTGCTATTCACCTTGCAAGACAAGAATTCCATGTCCTCGTTAATTTTTCCTCTAATGAAGAAAAGGCGATCGCGGTCGTAAAGGAGTGTGAGGAGGTCGGTGGGAGCGCTGAGTTGCTTGGTTTCAATGTGAGTGACTCGGAACAAGTCGCCACCTGTATTCAAGAAATGAAGTCAAAGCATGGACGCATTGATTTTCTTGTGAACAATGCCGGCATTAGTCGTGATGGCCTCTTTGTCCGTTTCTCAGATGACGATTGGCGCCAGACGCTCTCTGTGAACCTAGACGGTGCGTTCTATGTCTCACGTGAGGTAGCAAAAGTGATGATGAAAGCTCGCAAGGGAGCAATCGTAAATATGAGCTCTGTTGTCGGTGAAATGGGGAATGCTGGTCAGGCAGCTTATGCCGCTTCAAAAGCTGGACTCATTGGTCTTACAAAGACTCTTGCTCGAGAGCTAGCGTCTCGAAACATCACGGTAAACGCGATAACACCAGGCTTCATAGAAACAGATATGACAGGCGCTCTCGATGAAAAGGTGCGGGAGGAGCACATGCGAGGCATCCCACTAGGACGATATGGGAAAGCGGAGGAGGTGGCTGCATTAACCGCATTTCTTTCTACGGAGCATGCACAGTATATAACAGGGCAAGTTATTGGAATTAATGGAGGATTGTATATTTAGTAGGGCTATTTGAAAGGCAAATCGCCGCTAAAAACCATTACAGCTCTATTGCCTTTGCGGTCGGCTTTCTATAGGGTCGAGAGGGCTATAGTCCATAGAGGCGCACGGTTTCCACCGCGAGCTAGCTACGTATAATAGCAATGGCTCAAGTTTCCAGTAACGTGCCTGAGAGATGTATCAATACAACAGTATCGATATAACAGAGGTTGCTCTGCTCGGGAAAAAGAAGACTGGAAAAAGCGGGAAGATTCTTCGCAGACACGGTGTCTGCGTGAATTGAAGAGAGGTCCGGGCCGAACGAATTTTATGACCGAGGAAAGGGCTTAGAAAAATTATTTTCTTCCCTGGGTCGTTAAATGTAAAAAAAAGCATCGAGGATTCGGGATCTAGGGGAAGCCTAGCTTGAAGAGTCGGGTCTTGTTAGGAGATACAGGAAAGATGTCAAACGCTTCTGAAATTGAAGAGAGAATAAAGAGCATTATTGTTGAACAACTTGGAGTTGGAGCTGATGAGGTTACTTCAGAGGCTTCGTTCATTGAAGATCTTGGAGCAGATTCTCTCGACATCGTAGAACTGATCATGGCTCTTGAAGAAGAGTACGATATTGAGATTCCAGATGAGGATGCTGAGAAAATCCAAACAGTGAAGGATGTAACAGCGTACGTCCAAAATACTCAAGCTGCTGCTTGAGGTGATTCTACCGAGAGCTCTTTATTGAGTTGTCCGTAGAGAATTCACGTTTAGTGAGAAACAAAGAGCCCTTCGCTTTGATGCGAGAGGGCTCTTGTGTTTTTAGAGGTGTCGTTTTCTCCCTCTCTTTATAGGCGTAGTGCATAGTCCGCGGCGTAATGGCCCGTGTAGCCGCCGATTCCTTTACAATACTCAGCTTATTTTTCAGCCTCGCTCTTTCCCGTTCTCTATCGTCCCTGGCTTCGACACGCATACACCTCTGCCTGTAGGGTAGGGTCGTTATGGGCACTGCATTTTTACCTTTAGGGATGGAAATTGCCTCAATGAGGCTGCTTTGCTTCGACATAGTGCGAGAAAATGGAGAATTCCATCTCAAAATACTGAAAAAACTGTTTTTTTTTGATTGTCACAGTATATTAAGGACACGAGGCAACTCCCTCTCTTTTGATTCAGAGCTGGCGCTGCCGTTTACAAACAGTCTTGAATTGGAGAAGGCCACACATGGTAGACAGAACGCCGCTACGAGATGCTGACCCAGAGATTTATAATTGGATTCAGAAGGAAACCGAGCGCCAAGAATACGGGCTTGAGATGATTCCGAGCGAGAACTTCGTGAGTGAGGCAATCCTAGAAGCATGTGGCTCAGTGCTCACGAATAAGTATGCAGAAGGGCTTCCTCATAAGCGGTACTACGGAGGGTGTGAGTACGTCGATGAGGTTGAAGTCCTCGCCCAACAGAGAGCGCAGACGCTCTTTGGTGCGGATTTCGTGAATGTACAAGTTCACTCTGGTGCAACTGCAAACCAAGCGGTGTTTGAGTCATTTCTCAACCCAGGTGACACAATCATGGGTCTCAAGCTCGATCACGGAGGGCACCTTACTCACGGGTTGAAGGTGAACTTTTCAGGTAAGCATTACAAGGTTGTTGCCTACGGAGTAGACGAGCACTCTCATCTGATTGACTATGATGAGGTTCAACGCTTAGCGGAAGAACACAGACCGAAGTTAATCATCAGCGGTGCTTCTGCTTACTCAAGAGGAATTGATTTTAAGCGCTTTCAAGAAATTGCTGACAGCATTGGAGCTCGGCATCTTGCAGATATCGCCCACTACGCGGGGCTCGTTGCCGCCGGAGAGTACCCAACCCCGCTTCCATTTTCTGACTATGTTACTACGACCACTCATAAGACGCTTCGAGGTCCGCGATCTGGGATGATTATGGCGAAACCAGAGTATGCAAAGGACATTAATCGGTCCGTTTTTCCAGGACTACAGGGTGGGCCGCATATGCATACGATTGCTGCTAAGGCTATCGCATTCCGTGAGGCCTCACGACCGGAGTTTAAGCAGTATGCTCGTTCGATTATCGAGAATGCGAGAGCACTCTCAGGAGCGCTCATTGAAAACGGACTATCTGTTGTCTCAGGTGGTACTGATTCCCACGTTCTCTTGGTCGATGTGCGGCCAGCAGAAATCACAGGGAAGGACGCATCTGAGGTGCTTGATCGGATCGGTATTACGGCGAATATGAACACTATCCCCTACGATCCGCAGCCACCACGTATATGCAGTGGTGTTCGTTTCGGTACTCCAGCGCTTACCACTCGTGGAATGGGTGTCGAGGAGATGAAAACAATAGCAGGCTTTGTCAGACAGGCATTAGAGTCGGTGGGGAATGAAGAAAAGTTAAAGAGCCTGAAGGATGATATTCGGGAGCTTAGTAGAGGATTCCCCCTCTATGCTCATCGGCTTATGCCAGAATAAGGAGAGTTTGCATTGAAGTGTCCAAAGTGTGGCAGTAGCCGCTCATCGGTTGTTGATTCCAGGGGCGATCCCAGTGCTATTCGGCGCAGGCGTGAATGCCAGGAGTGCGAGTTTCGTTTTACGACTTTTGAGAGGATCGAATATGCGCTGCCACTTGTTATAAAGAAAGATGGGCGGAGAGAGCCGTTTAATCTTTTGAAGTTGCGTGCTGGTTTAATAAGAGCATGCGAAAAAAGACCAATTAGTGTTGAACAAGTCGATGTAGTCGCTAATCGAATCGAACGACGAGTAAGTGAAATGTGTCTCAAAGAGCTGGAGAGTGTTTCGATCGGCGATCTGGTTATGGAAGAGCTGAAGGAGCTTGACCATATCGCTTATATTCGTTTTGCGTCAGTGTACCAAGAGTTTTCAGATATAGAGCAATTTGTAGAAACACTGCACTCCCTTCGCAGTGAGGGAAAGAAGCGGAAAAAAGCGCGAGGAGAAGAGCGCTTAGAGAACCCCTTTCAGAAGGATGCGAGCAGCTCTTTACCCGAAGGAGAGCAGCCTCTCCCATCTCAGAAGCAGGAGGTAGGGTAGTCTCGTGTTTTCCGGAATAGTTGAAGAAAAGGGCACCGTGGTATTGTGTTCCGAAACTCCTGACGGTGTGCAATTGGTCATAAGCTCTCGGCTCGATCATGCGTTAACACGGGTTGGCGATTCTCTCGCGGTTGAAGGGGTATGCCTGACTGTTACCAGTTGTGAGCACGTCCATGATGCTTGGCAACTGAAGTTTGATATTGCCTCTGAGACGCTCCGTTGCACGACGCTTGGTGGTATCGGAAAAGGTTCTGCGGTTCATCTTGAGCGCTCTCTCGCTGTTGGAGACCGTTTGCATGGTCATATTGTATCAGGTCACGTTGATGGGGTCGGAGTGGTTACTGATCGCGAGGAAGAGGGAGATACCACTCGGCTCACAATACAGGTACAGGCAGGGAGCGAGTATCTCGCACGGAAAGGGTCGGTGACTCTGGCGGGAGTTTCTTTGACCGTTGGAGAGGTTCACGGTGACACATTTCAAGTTTACCTCATTCCTCATACAAAAGAGGTCACACGATTTGGTTCGATTCAGGTTGGAGATACTATAAATGTAGAGTTTGATATGCTCGCCAGATATGTTCATCGGATGCTTGCAGAATCTTTGCAGACTCGACTTCAGCCCCTTGGTGTTGGAGAGGAGTAGTTATTCATGAAGGGAATTCGATTTAGTCCGTTGGAGCAGGTAATCGCAACATTTCGCGAAGGTGGAATGGTGGTTATTTGTGATGATGCGGAGCGCGAGAATGAGGGGGATCTTGCGATAGCAGCCGAATGTATTACTCCAGAGAAGTATAGCTTTATGATGCGGCAGGGGCGTGGTCTTGTCTGTACGAGCATTGACCCTGAGATTGGGCGAAAATTACAGCTGCCTCTACAGATTATCAATAACAACTCGGCTTTTGGAACCCCTTTTGCGCCTTCAGTTAGCTTGCGGTCACTCGGAGCAGAGCATTCTCCTGTGAGTGCTCGTGTCCAGACCGTACACCGTATGATTGCAGATGATGCAACGCCAGATGAGTTCGCATCACCAGGATCGGTATATCCATTGTTGGCAAATCCAGCCGGTGTAGTGGGAAGAGATGGTCAGACAGAGGGTTCGTACGATCTGGCTCGACTGGCAGGCTTAAAGCCTGCAGCGTTAATCTGTGAAGTTCTCAGAGAAGACGGCACTATGATGCGCGGAGCAGAGCTTGAAGAGTTTGCTTTACATCATAGCTTGCCGATCACGTCGGTAGCAGAAATTTTTGATTATCGGGTAAACCATGAGTTGCTCCTCCGGGAGGAATTCCAGGGGGACGTTCAAACTCGTTGGGGAGAATGGAAGGCAAGAATTTTTTATGATGACGTGACGCAGAAAGAACATCTTGCGCTTATATACGGAGACATTCGCACTGGAGAGCCTATACTCACAAGAGTCCACTCTGAGTGTTTAACTGGTGATGTATTTGGAAGTGTTCGGTGTGACTGTGGTCCTCAGTTAGATTTTGCCTGTGATAAGATTAAAGAAGCAGGTGCTGGAATCCTTCTGTACTTGCGGCAGGAGGGGCGTGGTATTGGTTTGTCTAATAAACTTAAAGCGTACGAACTGCAGGATAGGGGGCGAGATACTGTTGAAGCGAATGTTGAGCTCGGTTTTGAGGCTGACGAACGAGATTACAGAGTTGCGGTGAAGATATTGAGAATATTGGGCATCTCTCGATTGTCGCTCATGACGAATAATCCAGATAAAATAGAGGTCCTCCGCTCTTCGGGAGTAGAAATAGCATCAAGAGAGCCTATTGAGGTTCCTGTTAGCAAGTTTGCAGCAAGCTATATGGAGACAAAAAAGACGAAACTCGGCCACCTTCTTACATAACCACATTATGCTATTCATGCATTCTGGTGGATACCTTCAGCTCAGCGATTGACCAATCAAAAAAACTCTTTTCTGTTTGTTGTATCAATACTGCCTGCGTTTGCCCCTTTGTTTGAAACGTTACTTCAGACTGCTTGCCATAGTAGAGATACCCTTCCGTAGTTGTTCGTATGGGTCCCTCCCATGGAATAAACTCCTGAATTTGTGCCGAGTCGCTGGGAAGAGTCTCGCATCGAGCTCCTTCGAAAATTCGGAGACCTCGAGGAAAATCAGTTGGAAAACCCCCAAGTGATAGAAAGACTTGTGAAATAAACCGTCCTTGA
This sequence comes from bacterium, assembly GCA_009926305.1. Lineage (NCBI taxonomy): Bacteria > bacterium. The sequence goes on along the minus strand of RFPC01000029.1, from coordinate 23,683 downwards.
TCAATCAGCTCAATACAGATGTACTCTACTCCTTTTTGGCCACTTTCCCCGATACGAGACCGAGTCTGAGGATTCTGATCGAACAGATTCTTCTTATCAAAAAGCGAACCCTCAGAAACCACTATGTTGAGCTCTGGGAGTTGAATATCCGCCTCTTGAAAAGCTTCATCTCTCATTAAAGAAGAAAGCTTTTCTGGGGTAATATGATAATTTTTTATGAGTGAAAAAGATGGAGAAAGTATCAAGTTTTGTATCGGTTTTTGATTTTGTGGGGAAACGAGTTGAATGAGCTCGTGATCTTCGGCAGTGAGTAGAGTTCCCGCAACTCTTGTTTCGTAAGTTGGTCCAAAGAAAGAAGCCCAGATGATGAGAGCCAGAGACGTAGTCGCAGCAATGATACTTCGCGAAAAGATAGCAATCAAAACAAGTGTTATAGCCAAGAGAGTCGATGCTGGTGCTATCCAGAATCCTCCAGGGATAATCCTTCGTAATGTTTGGACAGGTGCTATTAAGGAAAGCTCTTCAGCAACTGCTGTATCAAGGACAAGAATGAGTGCTATGCCAATGAAGGCAAGGTGAGTTCTCTTATTTCTGGCCAGTGGATAGAGCAAAAGAAGGGAGCATAGCATGATGACCATAAGAGGTCTCAGGGTGGTCTTCTCGAGGTTTCTATCAATGAATGGAATTGCGGGAGCGGAGCTTGTGAGCGGATGTACATGACCTGGAATCCCATCGTCGGCCACGAGGTGCGCGTCGTTTGGATATTGAGGTTCATGAAGAGACCCGGTATCAATCGAGAACATGAGACAGCCTAAAATGCTGAGAGATGCGAGAATTATTCGCGGTGTGAAGCTGTGTGTGCTTCCAAAGAAAAGGAGTAGAGGAGGAAGAAAGAGAAGACCGAGGGTTCCTGCAGCTGCTCCTGCAAGTAACGTAACGATACTAGCAACAAAGAGCCGCCAATAAAGGCTCTGAAATAAGCGAAGGGCTACAAAAATCCAAGGAATCCAACAGAGAGAAGCATAAGTGACAGTGCTCAGACCAAAGATAATAAGAATAGCAATGAGGGGTAATGCCTTTGCAGCTGCTACTCTTAAGTCATGCTTGTCCTCTTGTAGAAGAAGAGCACCGAGTCCACTTACAAGAATGAAAAAATATGAAAGGCTGAGGACTGCGTTTTTCCCCAGAATTCCCATCGAGGGATCGCTCCAGCCAAGCAGATCAGCGATAGGAGTCATAAGGGGGTCGAGTTGCCAAGCATGTAATGCATTGGTGAAGTGGGTAAAGGCCTGAAGTTCGTTTTCTCGTTCAAAAATGAGACTCGTATAGCGCCATTCTTCGATGAAAAAAGAGATTCCCAATACGATACTGAGTGGAATCAGAGAAAAGAGCACTCGAGTTACCATTCCTTTTTCCCTCCATGAGGTCTGAGATACGCCTGCTTCCAACGTTCAAATGGCGAAACGGATTGTAATGTAATGATTTCATTTACCGGACACTTCGAAAGTTGCGTGAAGGTAATGGTGTCACTGACTTGAACTGGCGCAACTTCACATGATGAAGCCGTCATGAAGGGAAGATAGTTAAATTTTACCACTGCATCTGAAGAGTTGAGTGAGAGAGTGACCGCAGAACTTGTCTGAGAGTGAATGCGTCCCGAACCCTCTAGAAAATATGAAGATGAGAAATCGTTTCTCGTAAATACACCAAATTTACCGATACGACGTAACGGCGTATAGAGCTGAGGTCTACTCCGAAAGTACTTTTTCCACATTTTTTCATGAGCAAAAATAAGAGAAATATTCATCAAATCAAGATATTCCTTTATTCCATCGTCGCCACGGGTGAGAAATTCTTTGGGAAAGACTTGTTTATATTGCCAAAGGTTGTGAACTGGACTGGACGCCACTATCGGAGTCTCGCTCAAAAGAGGCAGGGGTGCGAGGTGCCCTCCGCTAAAATCATGCAGCATAAATCCACTAAAAAGCACTCGTGCTTCACCGGAGTACTCTCCTACTACGTGGACAATTTTGTCTACTTCTTGAGATTTAAATGTAACGGGAACTAATGTTCGATTTTTGATAATGCTGCCAACGCTGAAGACTCCAGCAAGTATGAATCCGAATGCCAATGAGCCGATAGCGCTTCGCCGCTTGAAGCGATAGAGCATATTCAGAGCATGGGCCGCGGGTGTTGAAGCCAGGAAAACACCAATAACCAGCATTCGATCAAGTTCGAGTTGCGGCTTAATCATCGGGCCAATACTTCCGAGCACTATCAGCCATAATAGAGTCAGACCTGATACGATCCGCGCCATTCCGCTCATCAAGAAAATGCCTGGAATCGTAAAGATGAGTATTAGTGGTTGTGCGGAATTGGCAACCTCCCGCAGGTTTTTCAGTGCCTTTGACGAGGAGACTTTTTCTTTTTTATGTTTGAAGGTGGAAGCCGAAGATTCTGGTGTTCCCGTTCTTGCTTTCCCAGTATCTTGCTCGCTGTAGACTTGAGCGTATCCCTTTCGTGAAGAATCTTCGTCGAGAAAAGATCCAACGTTGGAGACAGCCCAGAACAAGGAAATCCACGGTAGGTTTATGGCTATTAATAGAAGTGTAGTTGGCAGAAATGAGCGTTGTCGAAGTAGCTTTTTGATACAGAGAGCGCTGATACCGATAAGGGGTAAGCAGGCGATCCCAGCTGGAGTCCAGAGAAGAGAAAGAGTTACAACTATTACGGTTAAGCATGCTGTTCTTCTCGTAACTGGAGTGTCCGACAGAAAACGAATGCCGAGAGCGAATACAAGGGGTAGTAGCGTGGTTGAAGTGATGAACCCAAGTGTTCCGAATTGAAGCGCCCACCGGTACCACATGAGAGAAGAAGTGGCAGCCAGAGTTGCTGCAAGAAGTCCAGTAAGTGCCGGGAGTGACAGAAGGCGACAGCTGAAAAAGGTGAGAAGTGGAAGGATAAAAAATAAGAGCAGTGCAATGATGGAATTATACGAAGTAAGGATGTCTAGTAGGTAAATCAGAGGACTCATTAGGAAAAAAATATTGAGAGCGCCAGTTGCAAAAAAGTCCCGTGCGTCAATCCCTGCATTCCATAGGGGATTATAAAATGGAATCATCGGAAAATTTTCTTTCAAAAGCATAAGGCGGTAGAGAAAGGTCGGATTATCATCAGAAAAGAGGAGCCGACCATCGGCGCTTTCAAAGAACCAAAAGGTGAGAGTTAGAAATGATAAGGGGAGTGCTACCCATAGGGTAGCAACACGATGCTTCCAGAGGGAAAACATAAAAAGGGAAAAGAGAATAATCTCCCCACGAATCATTGGTCCTTGCAGCAGAGAATACGGCTTCGTAAGCCACCCAGAGAAAAAGAGAAGCATGAGCGTCACTCCAAAAACGAGAGCGAGGCGCCGAGAAGAGGGGGGCTTGAAGATGAAAAGCAGAAGAGTAAAAGCGGCAAGCAGGCTTATACTTACGGAGCGTGAGAGGGGTAGAATATCTCTTTGCCATTCCCAGAAGGAGAGCTCTCCGCCGAGAAAGAGAATGATAAGCAGTCCGAGAGGAATGCTCATGAGGAACTCAATAGGAGAGAGTCGCTCTTGTGTAATAGAGCTATCAGATTGAGGTGTGGCTATTTCGCTCATGAGCCCCCAATGATGTACCGCTCAAAGGTCTTAAGATGACTTGTTTCGCCGAGGCTAATCAGGACAGCGTCCTGCTCAATGCGCTCATGTTCGGAGGGGTTGAAAATTGTTTTTCCATCCTGGGTGATGAGGGCAGCTATGATAATGCCTTCGTGTTCCCTGAGACGTGTTTGGCCGAGTGTTTTCCCAATCAAATCTGAATTATCTGGGATGCGGAGTTCTTCGATGACAAGTTCTGAATCTGAACCAGAGGCGGTAAGATCGAGAAAATTCAGCACATGCGGTCGCAGAAGGCTGTCAGCGAGCCTCTGTCCCCCAATGGTGTATGGAGAGATCACCCGATTTGCCCCTGCTTGACGGAGCCGTTTTTCTCCTGCAGGAAACTCAGCTCGCGTAATGGCCTGCAAGTTTTCATTAAACTCCTTTGCAGCAAGAATAGCGTAGAGATTGTCAGCATCAGTCGGTAAGAGACTTACAATTTGTCTCGCATGCTCAGCACCTGCTTGTTGAAGCACGTCATCATTTGTTGCATCTGCGTGTAACGTATAAGCGCCGAGCTGTTTTGCCTCCGCTATTCGCACCTCGCTGAGATCGATAATTACGACATCTTGCTCATGATTCAAAAGCTCTCGTACGGCTACCTGAGCCAATCGACCAAACCCGCAGAAGATAGAGTGTCCTCTTAGTGTGCGCATCTTTTCGAGCATTCGAGTGTGCCTCCTTGTGCTGTTGAGTTGTTGCTCAAAGAGGTCGCTTACCATCTTTGAGAGTACGTAACCAACCACGCCAACACCTCCAATGATAAGCACCATGGTAAACGTTCGTCCAGAGGGGGTCAGTGGATGAATCTCTGTGTAGCCAACAGTAGAGAGAGTAATGATGGTCATGTAGACGCTATCGAATAGGGACCAGCCTTCAATAAGCATATATCCAAGGCTACCTGTGCAAATGACGGATAGAACTGCAGCAACCAGATACCAGAGTTCCGAATGGAGTAATTTTTTGTCTGACATGAAGATTACCGTTTATACTGGATAGGAATCCCTCTCAGTGATTTACTGAAGCCACAGTGCCTCCAGTATAGCGATAAAGTGCTCATGGTTCGAGAGGGGAGTATGGGCTTCTAGAGCTATTCTGAAGTGCATAGACTCTCCAGACAGATTTTTGATGCGGGGTTAGGGGTTTACTCCCTTGGTCCTTCGTTAGTAAGGTTCTGGCAGAAAGAACGCCAGATATTCATTGGCGATAACCGTAAGCAACCAGGGAGTAAAGAGAAGAAATGTTATCGCAAGAGGTTTTAGAAAAGTACAGGTTCTATGAGGTTGCAGTGCAAGATTCCAAACAACAAGTGCAAGTTCTGGAGCAAGTATACCGAGAGGTCTTTGATTCCGAACCGAAAACGTTGAAGGAAGATTTCTCGGGCACATGTCTGATTTCCTCTGAATGGGTATCGAGGAGTGCGGATCGTAAGAGTTATGCACTGGACATTGATGATGAAGTTTTAGCAGCGGCTCACGAACTTCATCTTGATAAGCTCGATGCAGATGCTCGGAAGAGAATTCATATAAAAAAGCAGAATGTCCTTGAACCCTTAAAGACGCAAGTCGATATCGCAGGAGCATTTAACTTCTCATATTTTATCTTTCATCAACGGGCTGAGTTGCTCCAGTATTTTCGCGCTGGCTATGACTCGTTGAAGACAAAGGGGGCGTTCGTTCTCGAGACTGCAGGAGGCCCTGGATTTGTTGAGGCGCCGTTTAAAGAGCATAGGAAGATTAAACATACTTTTGGGAAAAAACGAGGAAAAGATTGGTTCCGGTATACTTGGCACCAGAAGACGTTTGATCCCCAGTCACATGAAGGATCGTACGCTATTCATTTTCGGAAGGCATCTGGGGAGCGCATGCAAGATGCGTTTACCTATGATTGGCGTATTTGGAGTATCCCAGAGGTCAGAGATGCACTCATGGAAGTAGGGTTCCGTGATGTTCACGTCTATTGGGAGAATGAGGAGTCTGATGATTCGGACGCTGACCTTGCTTATAGTCGAAGGGAGGCTGGAGACTCAGAATATGACACCTACATCGTGTATATTGTAGGCGTGAAGTAGGAGAGTCCCGTCTTTCCTATTCTTGTGGGGAAAGGTTCGGTAGCGCTAAGCCGCAATCTCTATAGAAGCCGTCGAATTCAAAAACTGCATCCGTAAAAAAGCCAGCAGCTCTTGCATTTTGTTGCTGATTGAGCGCACTCAAGCCGCTTTCCAAATTTGCATTGATGAGCTCTAAGTTGTCTGGTGAAAAACTGAGATAGTGGTCTCCATCAGTAGTTTTTCGCTTCTCGTATTCTTGAAGGCTAGAAACCATATTGGCGACACCAGAAAGAATCTCCCCTGTTTCCAGAGCAATTATTCCTTTCAGCGCCAGTGACCTTGGGCTATCTTCCAGCTGGTCGCTTCGCTGTAGGCACTCTTGTGCGGAAGAGTACTCTCCAAGCGATATAAATTTTGCGGCAAGGGAGTGGTAACATGCTGCAGCACTCTCTGCGGGATGATTCTCCCAGCTATATTGAGGAAATAAATCTTCTATATTGATAACAGCAACCGCGAATCGAAATAAATTTGAACATTCTGATTTGGAAAAGGTTGTTTCCACTTCATTTTCTGATGATGAAGTTATGCTAGTTGAAGCAAGAGAAATTGTCTCAAGATTCCAATCGACTTGTCCATGTTCACCTAATGCTCTGAAAGCCATTTTGAGAAGTGCTGAAGGAATACTTGAATCTTCTGTCACCTGCTGAATGAATTCATCTCGAACCACTACGGCCTTTGTTGTCCAAGTCTGATTTTCGGTGATAGCAGAAAAGAGATTATCAGTGGTGACCTCTGGCGAAGAGTAAAAAGATTCTCCTGAAGTAAAGGCAAGAGTTGCGTAGTCACCGCTATACGCTTCTGCTAGACGCACAATTTGGAGTACTGTTGCGGTATCGGAGAAAGAGTCAATGTTTAAGAATAGCGTCTTTGTATCCGTGAGAGCCTCTCTCTTCTGGAGCTTTGCTATTTCACTCAAGATGGACTCTTCGGAGCCAGTCAGCGGCAAAATGTTTGCTTCTTGTGAAATACGTTTTGCTAGCTCCTTTCCACCTTGAGGAAGCTGCTCTTGTTTTGACCACAAAATTATCCGTAACATATTTAACCTCACCAGAACCGTTTTCCTTGACCCGAAGGTCGGCTCACCTTTAAAGGAGTGAGGGTAAAACACCTCCTCCAGCCTCTTATGATGCACAGGAGGTGCAGAAGGTTACGAAAAAGAGCAGATGGCAACACACTGTAAATATTGAATATTCAGGAGATATAAACGGTATGGATGATTTTTTTCTGGAAAAATTCCGTTCTCTGCGGATACTGGGGGACGGTTTAGGGGGATAGGAGCGGTCCTATGACTATCTCAGAGTTAGAAGGCTTACTTGTACTTCGTGACCTCGGAAGACTCTTAGCCGAGGATGGAGGAGGTCATGCCGGAGCGCGTGCCATGGTAGGGTCGAGTTTCGCGAGAGCCTCCCTTTCTTTGCCTGGGATAAACGGAGCCCGGGCGTATCCGAAGAAGTCAGCTGACAGTGGCATGCGAGGTTCGCTGATATCAGAAGAGGCGTTAGGGCTCCTTGATCAGCCCTGTGAGAAAATCATACATCTGTTAGCGCCAACGGGTTTTGCTATTTTTTCTCCTGATTCCGAGCTCCAAGAAGCTCTCCATCTGATGGCGGATGAAAACCAAGAGTATGCTCTCGTGCGCGAGAATCAAGATTCGATAGCAGGAATTTTTTCTGTTTCCAGGGCAAAGAGGCACCTCAGAGTGATTCGAGGCGGCACGAGGACTACTTCTCAAGGGGTTGAACGAATTTATAGCTATATGTCCAGAAAATTTGGAGTTGAGTCGTCGTCCGCAACTCTCGGAGAACTCATAGAGCGTTTAGTCATTGGGAGGATTCATTCGGTTATTCTTGTCAATGCAAAGGGGGTTCCACAGGCCGTCGTTGGTCCTCGTGATATTCTTGATCTCATTCCAAAGGTAAAAGCTCCCCTCGAGGTAATCCGAGGCTATGCGAAGGGAGATAGTTTCCTTACGTGATCAAATCCGCAGAGGCTTGTTGGAAAAGCCACCAGCCTTTGAGCCGTCTTGATCGTAACCCTTAGAAGTTTGAACCGATAGCAAAATGGATTCGACTTGATGGTTCCCCGCGCTGCTCATCGAGTGGAAATCCAAGATCAAAACCGATCGGACCGATTGGAGAAATGTATCTCAGACCTACCCCTGCACTAAGGCGCAGGTCTTCGGAGTGTATAGGCTCATCTTGGAGATAGACTGAACCGAAATCAAAAAAGGTGTGTAGCGAGACTGTGTCTGATGGAAAGTATCTCACCTCGTTGTTTGATGCGAATAAGAGGTCCCCACCGATCACTGCGCCGAACTCACCTGTAGGTCCCAAGGAGTTCTCTCGAAAGCCCCTGATCGTCGTTCTTCCACCGAGATAGTATCGTTGACTGATAGGAATAATATCTGTTCCGGCAAAGGGCGTTGCAATGCCCATGCGCAGAGCGGATGCGAATCCAAATTGAAGATTATTAAACTCAATCGGATGAAGCCAACTCGCTCGAGTAAGAAGGGATAAGTAGTTCGCCTCTGAACCAATTGCATTAGCCGAAAATCGGAGCTCGGTACCGAGATTATATCCAGAGCGAGGTGTCAGCGGATTATCTCTGCGATCGAGTGCAGCGTTTAGGGAAAGGAAGCTCAGTCTCACATGTCCCGTATCAAGCTCTCTGTCAAGAATCGCATCTGGAGTAACATCAGAGAGATCCTCTGAGAAAATAGTATGAGTCAAAGATAGTGAAAGTTCTTCTTGTGTGTAAGCAAGAGATGAGGAAAACGAGATGCGATCAAGATCGAACTCCTGAGTTGCAAGGTCTAATTTTTCATAACGAATATCCTCCGTATGATTTAATCGAAATCGACCGAAGTGTGGATTTGAATACTTCAGCCCAGCGAGACCCCTCGAGAGCTCTCCGCTGGTATCGTCGTAAAATGTATCGAATCGGAGCGAGAGGTTTCTTCCATCAAGAAACAACTCTCGCTCAATTGCCTCACCAAAAAAGTGTAGCCCAAATACCGAATTTGCCCCCATCCCAATTTCAAGGCTTTGAAGTGGCCGCTCGAGTACCGTTACTGATATATCTGAAATGCCTGCTGAAATAGGCTCCCGTTTGACGGTAACTCTGGAGAAAAGGCCTTTTTGAAGTAACGAGTCTCGAGTTTTCTCTTGATTTTCTTGGGTCCAATAAGCCCCTGCAACAAGTGTTAAGTCTTTACGAATAATCGACTCAGGAATGTGAGTGGTACCGAGAATCTGGACAGAGCGGACTTTTTCTCTGGGGCCCTTTTCCACGTGGATGATTAGCTGCTCATCTCGAAACTCTGTCCAGAGAGCAGCATAGAGATATCCAGACTCTTGAAGCGCTGTCAAAAGCTGCTCTATATATATATTCGCTTTTGGGATTGAATAAGGAGATTCTGGTGGGATCGGTATCGACACATTTTTTGGCCATTCTGCAATTTGAAGATGTTGTGCGAACAACCGCTCGTTTTCACTGATAGTATAGTGAATCTGAACGGAGGCTTGCTCTATATCTGGAATAATTTCTCCTCGAACCTGCGCATCAGGAAATCCAAGCAGGTTTAAGGTTTGAGTAAGCAGCCGGCACTGTTCAAGAATCTCTTCGCTCACCGCTGTCTGTGGAGCGAGAAGTTCTCTTTTTGCCCTTTTCGTGAACTGTCTCTGAAGCTCCCTTAAGATTTCATCTTTCGTAATTTCTTTTAATCCATTGATAGCTACAGAAGAGACTGACACCTGAGATTCTTCTCTAATTGAAAATGTATATGTCTTACGATTATCCTTTTGATTCAATATTTCCCTGATACCTACTGTTGCATAGAGATATCCTTCCTCTCGGTATCGTTTTTCAATGTTTCTTGCGAGAATTCGTATTGTATTTGCTCCAAACGGATGTTTTCGCTTAAAGAGATTGATCGTCTCTAGTAATTCACGTGAAGAAAAGCGTGAATTACCAACGAAATTAATCGTAATTGGTTCTCCGCGAGAAAGCGCTACTGTTAATACGCGATCAGGAAGGAGCTGAGCAGTTGTGTCATAACTGACATCACATTTTGCTTGCAAGAAACCTTCGGAGCGAAGGTGAGTGATAATTTGTTGCTCGAGAATTTCTCGAAAAGCTTTTGTTGCAAATACGTTATGAGAGAGCTGCTCCCTCAATGAATTCTGAATATGTTGAGGGAGTGGCTCATTGAGCGTGTTAAGAGAAAGGATTTTTGAGCGCGGACCTTCTTCTACCATCACATTAATGGTTTTGCAGATATCACTTTCTCCTATACATTCAAGCTGAAAATGAGGGTCAAAAAATCCTTCTCGTTCATATGATTCTTTGAAGCCTCTTTCAATGCGTGGGAGATCTTTTCTCAGAATAAGTGCATTTTCAGAGAGCCTTTGTCCATCGAGCAGTGTCTGAGCTTTGAAATGGGTAACACCTGCAAAATCAAATCTGGTAAGTTTAGCTCGCTTTGAGAGCACTGTGTAGGAAAGATCTGCTCCCACGGAAGCTTGCGATTGGCTCGTTACAGTATCAAGAGTTCCTATGGCTTGTATCTTTGGCGTAAGCTGATAACGAAGGAACAGCTGAGATCCCTCCTGTGGTTGACTCAAAAAGCTTTCGGCAACGAGATCAAGATCGTCGAATACTTTCTTTTCTGCTACCAGAGCTGGCTCTAACTGACCTCGACGTGCGTTGAACTTGGGTTGAAATGAGAGTGCATCAATCCGTGTCACCCGTTGAATAAGGCGACCAAGCAAAGACTTCTTGCGCGAAGAGTGGGAGTCTGAAGGGAGTTCAAGTGAGCCTGTTTCAGAGAAGCTGCCCGAGCTCACTCGAAAATCTGAGCGGGTGCCGAGGAGCGCGAGAATTTCACGTTGTGAGAGCCCATCGTCTGAGCTCAATGTTATTTGCGGCCGTAAGAGCGAGCCCTTCGTCTCTAACACAATGAGTGTGTTTTCTCCTCGTGCTCCACGGACATAAGTCTCTCCAATGACTGATAGTGACGGTATTATGGCCGGCGGCTTAAACTCTATTGCACCTGACACAATGTCAAAACGCACCTCATTAAATCCGAGCCATCCACGTTTTGTCGCTATATTTCCGCGCAAGAGCGGCTGATTTAAATTACCTCGCACTTGAACGTTACCAGTAGCTTCGATTCCGAAGTACGAGGTAATAACGAAAAGACTTCCGTCAGAATTCATTGTAATGTCGATATCAATATCTGGAAATGCAGTGCGTGGGGGTGCCTCTCCACTCGAGGAACGACCGAGGAGAGTTTGAGGAACCCTCGAGATGATATCCCGGATATCGAACTCCTGAATGATTTCCCCGTTTTCAATGTTAACCTCACCCGTCAAAAATGGCTTGCCTGTTTCTGAATGCGTGAAGAGGAGTTCGCCTGAAATACCGCCATAGATATCGAGAGAGGGTTGAAAAACTATATCCTCGAATTCAACAATGATATTGGAATCTAGTATGTGTTTTTGATCGATATTACCGCGTATGACAGTGCGACCGCTGTTGAGTTCTCCGAAGATACTATCAATTTTGATTCCATCCGATGTGAGCAGTAAATCTCCCTGGAAGCCTGTTCCTAAAATATCAAGTGATTCTGCCGCAAATGCTCCATCTTTAATGGCAGCAGTTCCTGACAGTTGTAAGTCAGTTGGATTTCCATTTGCTTTTACAGCGAGCTCTAATCGCCCTGACAGGTCATCGAGGAAGGGAGTAAGTGGCAGGAATGTCTTTAAAAGGATACTTCCAGTGGCTGAGAGATCGAGGGCATCAATGCTCGCTGTTCCTGCAATATCAATATCTGAATCAGCTGAGCGAAAAGTGATACTCGGGAGCATTATCTGTCCCTGCTCTATTCGAATCAATTGGGGATGCACCAGAGCAGTCTGATAGGGATTGCACCCGACCGTTAGCTTGGAGAGTTGTAGAGTTCCTGAGCCACGAAAGGGATCACGAAAAGAGAACGAGTAGTCAGCATCGAGGTCCGCCAGTAGGCATTGAAGTTCAGGAAAATAGTCTTTTGGTTGAAAGTCTACGAGGCGCAATGCAATCTTGGCGGGACTATCCGTTGAGATTGGGGCTTCGAATTGTACCGAGATTGAACCATTTGAGCTCTCCATTTGCGCTGTTGCTACTCCAGATGTGAGCTGCAATTTTCCATTGAGTGCAGATTCTCCTCTGAAAACTGCTCCAGAGAGCGCCAGTGATGCTGCTCCTGAGAGCTGCTCATAATCATCAAGAGGACCAGCGAAAGAGCCGCGTCCGCTGAGGGTGAGCTGTCCCCACCGTTTTGTCTTTGGCGCCGGTGTTATTCGTAGTTCGGCAATATCAAGCCCGAGTTCTGTCAATATGGGGTTTGTTGTGTAGGCTTCGACGTTTCCTGTGATCTGAAGACGTCCATTGTCAGACGACGCATGTTGGATGGAGAAGTCGAGACTCTCATCAGAGATCTTGGCATCAATGTGTAGTTTTGGTGAGCGAAGTTCATGAACTTCAAAAGCTGCAAGATGTGCATCAAGATGGAGCGGTTCCTTGCCTTTAAATAGTAACTTCGCATCACCTCCATGGAGAACAAAGTTACTGGTCTGTATAGTATCGAACCGAAATCTGACTGTGCCGAATAGAGAGCCATTTTCAAGGGTAATCGCATCCTTTGCTATCAATGATGCAGTGGGAGAGGAGAATTCCATTGGCGTGATTGAAAACTTGGCTCCACCATCTTCTGAGGTCTCAAGGGCACCCTTAAGCTGTACTGTTGTCGGAGAGAGCTTTGAGTTGCCGACAACAACGGTAAGTGGATGTCCCGTTTCCTGGGAAGAGAGTTCAAAAGAGCCTGTGGGCTCATCGATAGAGCCATTCAATTTTCCGCTTCCGCTGAGATGTCCCTGGGGCAGAAGCGACAGAGCGAGATTTTCAGTAAAGATCTCGGTATCTCCCGTAATCGAGAGGAGATCGCCGTTCTTTTTATCAATTATTCCAGATATTTGAAGAAAACTTTTCTTCAGCGTCAGCAATAGCGTTTCAATAGAGACTTGATCATCGGTTATGTACAGTGCGCTTTCAATATTCCCAAAGGAGATTACCCCGTTGTTCCGCCCACGAAAAATGAGATTACGCGCTGACGGAGTAAGACGAAGATTATCTTGATTGTCTCTTAGGAACTGAAGAGATACTCCTTGGCCAATGAGCGAACCGAATGGTAGTGGTTGTGTGACTTCTCCCTCTATTACATCGAGTGAGAGTAGTTTGATTCGAATTTTAAATTCTTCCTTTTGCTCTGGGGTAAGTGGTCGAGCAAGTGAGCTGATAAATCGTACGCCGCCACTATCTGGATGAACGCTATTCACAAGAGGCGAGAAGAGTTTGAGTGATGTTAACGCAATCCTTTTTTGAGTTATCTTTTTTAAGAGATTAAAGTCAGCAGTAATCTTTGGAACCGAAATTCGGTCAATTCCCTCTTCAACAATTTTAGCATTGATTGCAGTACCTCTCATGGTCAGGAGTGAGAAGTCGACCTCCTCTGCTTCGAAGGAGCAGGCACAGGCTTTTTGTGCTTCATCGTTAAGAAGCGTAAAAAGAAGATCTTCTACTGAGCGTTCAATGAAAACTTTTCCGATCCCCAGGAGGATCCCGAGGAATACTCCAATTGTAGCGAGACGAAGACCATTTTTTCGACGAGGCGAAGAAATTTGAGATGTCCTTATCCTGCGAAAGATCATGTTCCGTCTTTTTGAAAATTTTCGCTCTCTTTTTTCACTGTGAGTATACCTTGGAGAGCTTACCGCACCCGGATTCCCAGTAAACAGGCTACAGGGGTTCTACCGTTTTCGGTATAGGTTCACTTACATCACCTCTCTAGGCCTCCTCCTTCTAGCAGTGACATGCGGGCACTAAGCCTCGTCGCTGGTGTGCTTCCATGCGTGATAGGAGCTACGGACAAGAGGGCCAGATTCGACAAAAAGAAATCCGCGGCTTTCCCCCTCTTGGCGATAGTCTTCAAATTCTTCTGGAGTAATGAAGGCTTTGACCGGCATTTGTTTGGCAGTAGGGCGTAGGTACTGACCAATGGTCATGATATCAACACCTGCGTCTCTCAGATCGTCCATAAGAGCTAAAACTTCATCTCTTTGCTCTCCCAGCCCAACCATAATGCCCGACTTTGTCCGTACAGCGGGATCTATCTCTTTTGCCCAGCGAAGAATAGACAGGGATCGAATATATCCAGAGCCAGGTCGTACCCGCTTATAGAGGCGTGGTACGGTCTCAACATTGTGATTAAGGACTTGTACCCCAGCCTCAAGGATGCGCTCAAGAGACCGGCGTTCCCCACGAAGATCTGGAATCAGCAGTTCTACATTACAATCTGGCGCGTTTCGATGGACGGATGTGACGGTCTGAAAGAAGTGCTCAGCACCGAAGTCACTGACATCATCTCGATCAACCGAGGTAATGACGGCATGTTTCAGCTGTAGTTTTTTGATTGCTACCCCCACTCGATGAGGCTCGAACGGATCGAGCGGCTCGAGAGTTTCAATAGTACCATCTTTTACCGAGCAGAAGTGGCATCGACGTGTGCACTGTTCACCCATAATCATAAATGTTGCAGTATGATGCGACCAGCATTCACCTATATTTGGGCAATGGGCTTCTTCGCAGACGGTATGAAGTGAAAGCCCTTTTACGATTTTCATCGTATCAAGATATTCTGGCGACCCCGGTGCTTTCACCTTCAACCATGGAGGCTTGACCAGCCGTTCTTTCATGAGTTGTTGGCTTCTTGGTACATCAATTGCCATTGAGTTGCCTTTCTTCAATGTTGATGCCGAGTGTGAGCATCATTTTTAATCTTCCTGATTATACTCTACAAAAGAAGTAAAGCGGGATTTTCTAGAGCCTCTTTAAATGCCTTCAGAAAGTTTCCAGCCATTACACCATCAATGATTCTATGATCAACTGAGATAGTAACTTTCATCATATTTGCAATTCGAACCGAACCATTCTCTGCGATCGCTTGCTCTTTAATGCTACTCACGGCTAACACCGAGCCCTGTCCTGGATTGATTACCGCAGTAAAACTTTCAACATCAAACATTCCCATATTCGAGATACTAAATGTGCCACCCAGCAAATCTTGAGCATTTGGTCGCCCAGCTCGAGCTCGCTCTACTGCAGCATTTGCCTCGAATACGAGGTCCTGAAAACTTATTCGGTCAGCGTTTTTAATAACCGGAATCAGGAGACCGTCATCGATAGCAGTTATAATGCCGACATTGATATCTGCTGGTTGAAAAACAAACTGCTCATCTCGCACTGCATAGTTTACCCGAGGTTCAGCGGCGATTGCACATGCTGTTGCCCTTAGTACGAAGTGATTGATGCTCGTTTTCTCAAAGCCTCTTTTCTCTTTCAGCAGCTTTCTCAGGTTTAAGACAGCGTCCATATTCACAGAGGTCGTTACGTAAAAGTGCGGAGCCTCTGTAACACTTTGCTGCATTCGCTTCGCAATCGTCGTACGCATTTTCGAGAAAGGGACTAAGCTTCCTCCATCTGTCGGGGCACTCACCTCAGCTGGTGTTGCTGGTATTTCTGAGGGAACTTCTTTGGCGGGTGCTACAGGTTGAGTTTGCGGAATCATAGGAGCACTTAAAGGAGTCGCACTTGCTGTTCCATCAAGGTCTTTCTTCACAATCCTTCCATCAGGTCCAGAGCCCTGGACTGTCGAAAGATCTATTCCTTTCTCTTCTGCTAGTCTTTTCGCTAGAGGTGAAGCTTTAATCCTTCCTGAGGAAAAAGAAGTTGATTGTCCACTAGCGGTTGCTAGACCATTGCCGTTTCCGTTGGTGTACGTGGGTTGGCTTAGAGCAGGTGATGAATCGGATGGAGTTTGTTTTAGCGTTTCACCAGATGTTGCGGTACTCGCGATAGAAGCAGTGCTTGTAGTCCCTGCGGGGATCGCTTCACCTGCTTCACCGATGTAGGCAATGGTCTCTCCGACGACTGCCGAGCTATCCGCTGGGGTTACGATTTTTAGGAGAACACCATTGTGGAACGACTCAATCTCAAGATTTGCTTTGTCGGTTTCAACTTCCGCTAAAATATCACCACGGGTTATCTGGTCTCCCTCCTTTTTACTCCAGGAAAGAATCTTGCCAGAGTCCATCGTATCGCTCAGTTGAGGCATCTTAATCTCGGTTGCCATGCTCTTCTCCGTGCCCAATAAATTTTGACCTCTGAGACTATCAGGGATTTACAGTAGGGGCAAAGTGAAGAGCGATTTTAAGGGGTTCTTGGCCCATAATTCGGCCTTCCAGGGGCGCAATCTGCAGGGTAAAGCCTCATGATGGGCTCTGGCTATTCTTTCTTGACCCTCCCTTTGCTCTTTTCGTCCGTTGTTTTTCTGACGGTGGCATCCAGTTTTTTGGATTGAGTTTGACTTCCATCTGTTCGATCAGATTATCAAAACGCTCAAAGAGAGTGTAGAATTGGGTGTGACTCTTGTTCCGTTGGGACAGGGTATAGCTCTTAAGCCCTAGCTTGTGACACCCAGGACACTTCCCCTCGATTTGAAGTGTTCGATGACTCCTATAGCCACACCTTCGACACGTTTTATGAAGATCTGCGCCTGTAGGTTTGGCACTGAAAAAGAGAAGCAAGGCAACTCCCGTTATTGCTACTTGGTGCCCGCTTGACAGTTGGCATGTGTGCGCGAAGCCAATAGAAAGAAATGCACCAAGGCGAGAAGCAACGAGTAACAGAGTATACAAGAGTTCAAATTGTCGAAGTGCGCGAACAAAGTTTTTAAGCTCTGTTTGGGGAATGGTGGGATGAATCTTCTTTTTGATATTTTGTTTAAGGTGTCGATACCAGAAGGGAAATGCAAGAAGTGATACAACAAGGACTCCTATTGTCCACTTCCACCCAAAAGTGCTGGTTCGTATAAGCAGATCGGCGCCAATCGACATTGCAATAAGAGTGGGGAGGGCCCCTTGAAAGTTTGAGGCAATCAGCTGGCTCTCGCTTTGTGCTTCCTGAGAGGAGAGTAATAAGTGGATAAACTGCTCCCGAAACATGAGAGGGGCGGCCATCAACAGGAGGGAAAGGACGAGGAGTAATTCTCGATACGAGTCTGTAAGTGGAGCAAGAGCATCAGCAAAAAGAGAGAACATAACTGGGGCCACAATTAGATCAAGAGGCAGGGTGACGAGGCAACCAAGCCATAAAAGAAGGAAAAACTGCAAGGACCGAGGAAGGAATACGGGAATAGTGTTCAAGTGTTCAGAAGATCGCGGTCTGGAAGGCGTCTTTTCTGTTTTTGCTCCCTTGTCCTGTGTCTTTCCTAGTTGGGAAATGAGCTTCTTGACGAGTGCTATAGAGATATTCGACTTTGACATAGAGCGTTCGATGCAGAAATGCAGATAGTTCTGGGTCGATTTTTTGTGTGAATGTACTATTGTAGGCATGAACGAGCAGCTTGGGAAATAGATTCTTCAGCGCCAGAGATTCGGTGAAGAGTATTATTGTTTCAGAGGGAACATGGGCACGAGAGAATATCTCTCAATATCGGAATTAACGAAGCAGTTTAATGCAGTCCTGAAGGGAGAGTTTCCCTCCGTTGCCTTTCGTGGTGAGATCTCGCAGTGCTATGTCTCTGCAAGCGGGCACATGTATCTCAGCATTAAAGATGAGCAGAGTCTGATATCAACGGTGCTCTGGAAGTCTACGGTGGCGAGACTTACCTTCCGTCCAGCAGAGGGCGTCGAGGTGTGTTGTATTGGCTCTCCCACTATTTACTCTGGTAGTGGGAAGTTCCAAGTTGTTATTTCGCGAATGGAGGAGGCCGGCGAGGGGCTTTTACGAAAACGGTTTCTGGAATTAAAGGCAAAACTTGAGAAGGAAGGATTTTTTGATGCCAGTCGGAAGCGGCCACTCCCTTTTTTCCCGGAGCGGATTGGAATTGTAACTTCAAAAAGTGGTGCTGCTATTGCGGATATGATGAAAAAGATTCGTGAGCGTATGCCCTCCACCGAGGTTTACCTTTACGATGCTCGAGTTCAAGGGAGGGGCTCTGTAGAGGATATTGTCGAAGGAATTGAGTACTTTCAGAAGAATTGCAATGTTGAGGTTATTATTGTTGGTCGCGGAGGTGGCTCGCTTGAAGATCTCTGGTCATTCAATGAAGAGAAGGTAGTCCGTGCCATCTTCTCTTCACGTATTCCTGTCATCTCGGCGGTGGGTCATGAGGTAGATACGAGTCTTTCGGATTTAGCAGCAGATGTCAGAGCTCCTACGCCTACCGCAGCTGGAGAGATGGTGGTTCCGAAGAAAGAAGAATTACTTCAGGATGTGTCGCGATACCAACAACGGCTATTGGCGCATGAAAGCTGGTTTTATCCTTACGCCCAGCGAGTAGATGAGCAAGAGGAGTTGTTGCGAAGAGTGTTTGCGCTCCGGGTTGAGCAGCACCGATCCCAGCTGGAGAAGTTTCGAGCGGATCTTGGGAATTTACGACCAGATCGGTACCTCTCTCTCATGAAGAATCAATTATTTGAGTGTGAGAGAAGGTTAAGAGAAATCACGCAGCGGCAGCTCCGTTCCTCGCGAGAGGGACTGCAGACTCTAGCTCGTCAGTTTCTCGTACATGATCCAAGGCAAAAAATTCGAGTAGCTCGAGAACAAGTGGAATTCATAAACCAAAGACTGTGCTCGGCAAGCTCTTCGTTTATACGCGAGAAGCAGCAGCGTCTAGGGGAGCTTTTTAAGGTGCTTGAAGCACTGAATGTTGACCGAGTGCTGCGTAGAGGGTTTTCTTTGGTAGAGAGAGAGGGATGTTTTGTTCGCTCAGCCGCTGCGTTAGTTCAGGGAGACGAGGTGCGCATTCGTTTTGCCAAAGGTGCAGCTGGAGCCAGTATTACGTCAGTTATGATGGAGGCTGAAAGTAGTGAACGGGACAAGCTCCGAAAAGAGGAGTCGGCAAAGAAGCAGCAGCAATCAAAAAGAAAGTTGCAAAAAGAGGTTCGCGACGAAGGACGGCAAGAGACCTTATTGTAGTGAAAACTGAGTTTCTTAACGGGAAGGAGGAGAACATGGCAAAAGAGAAGAAGATTGGACTTGAAGAGTTGTTAAAGAGTGAAGATCCAGCAAAGCTCATGAGTGGTATCAAGTTTGAAAATGGAATGCATCTGCTTGAGGAGCTGGTGGCACAAGTTGAAGAGGGTGGATTAGACCTTGAGAAAGCGATGATGTCTTACGAGAGAGGAATTGTAGTTTTAGATCATTTGCGGGAAGTGCTCTCACGTGCTGAGCAGAAGTTGCAAGTTGTTCAGAGTGATGCAAGTGGTCGATAGGCCGACTGGTAATTCGTATCTCGCGATGTACAGTCACGAGAGGAGATTCCACGAGAGAAGATTCGAGAGACAGGTTGAGGCCCGAGCCGGATTCGAACCGGCGAATGATGGTTTTGCAAACCATTGCCTTAGCCAACTTGGCGATCGGGCCTCATCTTAGAAATCGTTTCTGTCAGCAACTATTCCCTCGCGAGCCAGTCTCAACGAGGAGAACTCCTTCAGCAGCGCATTGCCACCCGTGTCGAACTCGTTAACCCAGAAGCATTTCTAGAAGGAGGGTTGTACACACTTACTAAGGTTTTTCCAAGCATCCTCATAAGTGGCTGAAAGAACTGTAGTATATGTGGTGTATACATGCAAGTACTGGGAGCTGATGCGACATGTTTCAGAGTGTTGTAACGGTGGGCTCGACCCTAAAGCGTTCCGAGCTCAAAGCGAATCGGGACAAGCACTTGTGATGGCATAGCGCGCCCTTCGCTGATAGCGGGTGCAAACCGCCACTTTGAGACGGTAGCGAGTGCGCAGCGGTCAAGAGTGGCGAATCCAGAGCTTTCTTTTACCGTTACTTTCTCTACCTGACCAACGGCATCAATGTGGACGAGTAAGAGCACTGTTCCCTGTTGGCGTCGTCTTCTTGCTTGTTCTGGGTAGGTCGGTGGTGGGTTACTAAGATACTCTGCTTCACTTACTTCTCGAGGGGATGTTGAGTTACTTACATACTCCTCAACTCGAGGTGATGTCTCTTGAGTCTCCTGTTGGTCTTCTGTTTGAGTCTCTTTTTTGGCTGCTTGGTGATCAATCGCCTCTTCTTTTTTCTTTTTAACCTCCTCTCGTGGCGTGGAGAGTATCCGGCTTGAAGGTTTCGGTATCGTTTTGAGTTGAACTGATAGTGGCGGTGGAGTAAGTGAGACCTGAAGAGAGGGAAGGAGAGGGGATTCTCTAGGAGTAAACGAGAAGAAGAGCAGGTGAATAAGAAGCGTCCCAATGAGACAAAGCGTTAATCGCACAGCATTAATCCCGTGGCTCAACCGCAAAGACAACATTATGAAGGCCAGATTGTCGCACAAGGTCGAGTGCGGCAATCACACCCGCATGCGCTGCTTGTTTGTCTGCATTGATAATGACAGCTATATGAGGAGTGTCTTGTGCTTTTTTTGACAAGACAGCGGCGAGTTCTCCCTCTACTATCTGCTCTTTATTGAGATAAAAAGAGCCATCTGCATCGACTGAAATCACAAGCGCTTCATCACTCTCGATAGAAGAATCCCCAGTTATGGCAGGAGCGAGATCAACAAAAATACCTTTTTGCGCAACCATCGAAATTGAAACCACCATGAAGAAGGCAACGAGGAGAAACATGACATCGATGAGCGGGATAATCTCTACTCTCGCTCGACGCACGGAACGGCCTTGTTGCGCTGGATTTTGAAAGTGTCGCAGGTATGGATTCATGAGAGTTCTTGTTCCGAAGAATCTTCAGGTGCCGTTTGTTGGAGGTCTTCAGCGAGTTTGTAGAGGGCCGCAGCATGTCTTGCCGCCAGCGAATGAAAGAGATTGTAAAACACCAGTGTTGGTACCGCGATTGCCAGCCCAGAGGCTGTGGTGATCATCGCTTCAGCGAGGCCGTGCCCTACTTCCCCTGGTGAAGTCATGTGTTGGAGATCTAGTGCATGGAACGACTTCATGATTCCAAGTACCGTCCCGAGAATCCCAAGGAGTGGACTGATGGAAATAACTGTGTCAAGTCCACTGAGGTGTTGAATTGAGCGAGCATAGGCACGCTCGCTCTCTTTCCGGAGGATAGCAGAGGCCTCACCAGTTCTTCTCTTCTTCAGGAGTGCTGATATTTCCTTGAGGAATGGTGAATGGAGTGACTCCTGTGATGCTTGACTTCCCGATATGCCCGTCACGATTCCATGCACGATACCTATCGGTACTCTTTTTTTCTCAGTGAGCCAGAACCAGAACCGCTCAATGATAATACCCGAAGAGACGATAGAACAGCCAAGCAAGAGATACATGACTATTCCACCGCGTGAGAGAAGTTCGCCAAGCATTGAAATATTCCTTAACAAAGAGCTCGAAGAAACGATATCCGTCGTAGTCTGACGCGTTTACAACTTGTGAGCCTCCTATTCTTACAAGTTTGTCCGAAATCCGACAAGGAAGGAGCGTCCTCTGAGCGGTGCGAGATCTTTTAAGAAGGAGCTATGGATACGTGCCTCTTCATCGGTAAGATTCGTTCCACGGAGAAACACCCTTCCATTTTTCTCTTGGAGTGAGGGGATTGCAGTACTGACCTCGGCATTCAGAAGGGTATACCTGTCAGTTGGAATTTCGAACTCTGCCACCTCGTTTTGACGTTCGACAAAAACTCCCTCCAGATACGCATCAAGGCGCTCGTCATACTGATAGCGGGCTCGGAGGATATTCCGTAGTGGGGGAATCCGAGGAAGATTTCCACTCACATCCTCATTCCGCGCTCTTACGTAGTCGACTTGATACTCAAGAGAGCTTCGGTGAGCCCCCATTGAGAAGAGCTGATCGAGATGCAGCGCTGATTCAAGCTCAAAGCCCCAGAAGTACGCATCAATCTGCTCATAGGTGTATACCGGAAGTCCTTCGTCCTCTGCCCCGGTACCAGCAAGATTAATGTAGTTTGTAAACTGTTGGTAAAAAGGAGTGAACGCGCCTGTTACAAGCCCGTCATTTTTCTGAAGAGCGATATCAATTCCCCAAGAAGCCTCTTTGTCGAGGTCTGAATTTCCAACCTCAAATATCTGGCGTGCAAGGTGCTGGCCTTCAGAAAATAGCTCAACTGCATTTGGTGCCCGTTCAGTGTAGGCAACGGTCAGCCCGAGCGTATACTCTCCACTTGGAGTGATATTCCAGAGAGGGCCCGCTGAAAGACTAAACGGGGTATAACTCTTTGACTCTTCTCCAACCGGGTCGAGTCTTACTGATTCAACTCGTCCACCAAAGCGAAAGTCGAGTGAGTCTGATAGCTCTGTCTGTTCAAAGAAGAAAAATGCTGGTGAAAACGTTTTTACCGGAGTAAGAAATGCTTCTTCCCCAAGCGCTGAAAAGTCATCGTAGTGGAGCTGAATCCCAGCTACTCCTCGGAAAGAGGCAACGGGCGCATGTAAGAATTCAAGTCGGGCTTCAATGGCATCTCTCTCATAGCTTGTAGCCACAGCGCCACCTTCGATTTCATCATGCTCGTAGTCAGTAACCCCCATTCGAAACTTAATGCTTTCAATAGCGTCACTAACATCATCGACTCGTCCGCGCATATCAACTCGGAGCTGCTCGGCTTCTACTCGAACATTCTCACCGTCTTCTTCCGCTTCCATGCTGTGGTCTTCCATGTCGTGGTCATGGCCTTCTTCTACATGGATGTGTCCGGGGACGCCATAATCAGAGCCAAAACCGCTCACTGATATGCCCCAAAACCCCTTGTCCCATACGTAAGAAGTTCCAGCAGTAGCACCCCAGCTTTCTGTATCTGAGTTTTCCAGTTTTCCCTCGCGTTCTTCATCCTCAGCACCTTCATGATGATCCTCGTCTTCATCCTCGTGGTGCTCTGATGCTTCCATCTCACGTAAACGTGAAGACTCTGCAAAACCTGGGATTTCATAGTCATCTGTTCTTCGGGTGAAGCCAGAGAGGTGCCAGTTAATACTACCAGATTCCCCCCGGAGTTTTGCACCGAGTGTTTTTTCATTATCAGCTGAGTTTCCGAATTGACCGAGTAGTTTTCCTTCAAAAGGTTTGCCAAGGCTAGTCTCGGGGATTGAGTCATCTGTCACATTGACTGCACCTCCTATAGCGCTACTTCCGTAAAGGAGTGTCTCGGGGCCTCGTAGGATTTCAATTTGTTGTGCTTGCATTGGGTCGGCTGCAACTACATGGTCTTCGCTGATATCAGAGATATCACCTGTGGTTACCCCGTTTTTAAGAACCCGAACACGATCGCCGCCAAATCCCCGAATAACAGGACGGCTAGAGCCTTGGCCGAAGAATGAGCTGCGCACACCGGGTTCAAGTCGGAGGGTTTCTCCGAGAGTCGGTTCCATTCGACGTTCAAGCTCATCTTCTTCCATGATTGAGATTGGTTTTCCGTACTCAAGGAGGCTTGGTGCGAGTGGGTTCGCAGATACGGTAATGGTGGGGAGTTCTTGTGGAGAATCTGCTGATTGCTGCGCTAAGAGAGTAGGAGGCAGTATTATGCTGCAGGTCACGAGAGCAGCTAGGAGTAGTAAGGCAGCCATTCGGCTTGAAAGGGGGCTAGTAAGGTGATTGCGTGTTCCGTTCATGATAAGGCGTCTCCAAATTTACTCATCCCGAACATTTAGGGCGTGATGACGGGAAATACCTACCCTAATTGCAAAGAAGTATCAATAAGGTATGCTGAAAATATAATCAGGTCCTATAAAATATTGATTAAATTGCATTTATATTAATTAAATATTTCTTTAATACAGATAAATTGCATTATAGGGGCGCTCTCGGTAC
>RFPC01000028.1 GCA_009926305.1 bacterium | reverse complement strand
TTTAAATACTCAAAAACAAATGCATAAAAAAGGCCTCACATTGGGAGGCCTTTTTTAAACTAATGGGTTGAATGTGTAAGTTAGTCGCGACGGCGATTTCCACCACCTCTGCGATCATCACGACGATCGCCACCACGTCCACCATTGCTAGGGCGAGGTTCGCGTTCACGCTCAACGTAACCTTCAGGTTTTGGTGTGAGTGCACGCTGACTTAAACGGAATTTTCCAGTTTTCTTGTCAACCTCTACCAATTTAACTTCTAAAACTTGACCTTCTTCAAAGACACCTTCCATGGTTGGTGTTTTTTCCCAAGAGATCTCAGAAATATGCAATAAACCATCTTTACCAGGCATGAATTCAACAAATGCGCCGAAGTCGGTTATGGTTTTTACCTTACCTGAGTAAGTTGCACCTACCTCAGGAATGGCTACGATACCTTTTACGATATCCATAGCCGCTTGCATATTATCTGCGTTTTCAGATAAAATTTCAACAAAACCTTTACCATCGCGCTCTTCAATTGAGATGGTAGTTCCAGTGCGCAATTGAATATCTTGAATGATCTGCCCTACTTCCCATAATGTTCGCTTGTGCCCGTGCTTTTTGATGGTAGATGGTGCAATGCCTGCATCAGTTAAGATGGAGTAGTTAGTATCAAGAAATTCGACAAAAGCTGATCTTAATGTTGAGTTGCGAGAGATAGTTTGCGCATTCCAATCGAGAAACTCTGTGGTAACAGTAGTCATTTTTCGAGAAAAAGTAAGAAAGGTACTATCACTTTTTCTCGCCTCCGAGAGGTGCGGATGCACCTGAATTGCTTTAAGAATCTCATCTTGAATGGCTTGGATCTTTAAACTCGGACCACCCATTCTTACTGGTATTTCTCGCAAATCATCGAGTAAGGAGGATTCGAGCCTTCTCTCTACGTGAGGCTGCAATGCCCTTGATGGTGGAATGAGATGTGCTTTTCCGAGATCTGACTCCGCAGTATCGAAACCTTTGGCGTCCTTTCTTTCGTGCTGTTCCATCAAACAATCCCCTCTTTCTTCCCTTGAAAGAATCGCGAGATGGGAGATGCTAAGCAAATTTTTGTCATATGCTACGGAAAACAGAACGCTAACATCCTGAGAAAGCAGGGGGTTAGCAGCGCAGGCTCTAGCGTATGTGAGTTTTTTTCACATAGAGAATTTTATTGATTTTGCAAACGAGCTGTTCCTTCTTATCCAGCACATTGACAGAAAAGCGCGGGAAATATTTTTGCCCACTTTCAGTATGCAGCCGAATATCTTTTATCTGATCTTCGGTAATTTGCATTGTTGCTGATACGGTGCCCCTGCCTGGAGAAACATACTCAATTTCTGCACTTTTATCCCAAATAAGATAATCTTCCCCAAGATTTCTCATGAGCATAAGAGCGAAATGAGGATCAATCATTGAATAAAGACTTCCCCCAAAGTGAACTCCATGAGCATTTCGGTTATACCATCGAAGCTTCATTGAAACTCGAACTTCCCGCCAATCGGAACGTATATAATCTACTCGAATCCCGGCGCCAAGATTTGGCCCATAGAAGCTGAGGATTCGTCGCATACTTGAGGCTGATAGTCGATTGATAGCAAGTTTTCTCATGGAGCCTAAATTGTGATTACCAGAGAGATTAATACGTCCTACTTTAGGCAAAGCCAAGAGTAGAAAGAGTAGCCTTGAAGTATGGGAAGGACGGTATGGAAACCAGCGGCTTTAAGGTGCTGCTCATTCTCAGTGCTTCCAATAGGACACATTACTCCAGTTAGGCTCTCTCGCTTTCTCGCAACTTCAGAAGCAGTATATCCGTTTTGTTGCTTAAAGTCCTCGTGAAGCTCTTTGATGAGCTCAACCTCTGTAGCAGAGAGACTCGGGACTGTTTTTTCTGATATGAGAAATGCTCCTCCCGGTAATAAGGCTGAGAAGATTCTTTGTAAAATCGAGGTTCGCTCAGATGGAGGAAGAAACTGAAGAGTATAATTTGATGTTATAAAACAGCTCTCCTCGAGCGATATATCTTGTATTGAGCCATGAAGCAGCTGAATTTGTGAGCGTACTTGAAGTTGAGAGAGTTTCTGCTCTGCTTGTTCCAGCATCGCTTGCGAGTTATCGATTCCATAAATAGCTGAGCAGTGCGGGAGCCGCTTGGCGATAAGGGCTAGCGAAGTTCCCGTGGAGCAACCGAGATCATAAATAGCCTTTCCTTCGCTGTGGAACTTGACCGCACAGCTAGCAACGAGGAGTTGCAGATCAAGGTAGCCAGGCACCGATCGAGAGATCATGTCATCAAAAACAAGGGCAACCTGTTCTCCAAAAGCAAAATTTGCGGCTTCCTGGGCGGTATATATCCTGTCTTTTCGTGCCGTTTGAAGGAGGGTCGGTATCTCCTGTCCGACCTCCATATTTTTTTCTTCCATATGCTTCCTCGTGCTCTTTCATTCACCGACAAGCTTCTCTAGGCTATCAGAAGAGAATATCTTGAACAAAGGCTAAGGAAGGAAAGAATTCGTGTATCGCTATCCGGAGGAGTTAAAACAGCATCTTTTGTGGGATGAGATGACAGCTCTTCGCCGTCTACAGAAGGCAGAGTTTATAGAGATCAGCCATTGGGATCGCTATCGAGAGCTGCTTGACAACTTTCCATTCCCTTCTCAGGAGCAGCTTGAAATTCGTGATGGAGCGATGTTTTCAGTACGTGCTTCTCAGAGCTACGAGCAGGAGCACAAGGAAAAGATTAAAGAACTTCTGAGTGCGCTCATACCGTGGCGTAAGGGCCCGTTTTGTTTTCTGGGCGAAGAGATTGATGCGGAGTGGCGCTCTGACTGGAAGTGGAGCCGTATAGAGCCTCATCTGCCAGAGTTATGGAGTAGGCGCGTCGGAGATATCGGCTGTAATAACGGATATTACATGTTGCGGCTTTTGAAATATGATCCCGAAGTCATTATTGGTAGCGATCCAAGCGGTAGGTGCTTTTATCAGTTCGATCTTTTCCGTCGCTGTATCGGAGATCCTCGTCTTCTTTTTGAGCTCTTTGGAATAGAGCATCTCCATCTCTTCCCGAAATTTTTTGATGTACTCTTTTGCCTTGGCGTTCTCTATCATCGGCGTGATCCCTTTACCTCATGTCGAATGCTATTTGAATCTCTTCGTCCAAAGGGAACTCTTTTCATGGAGAGCCTGATTTATCCTGGTGAAGAGCCCATCGCATTCTCACCTCCTGATCGGTATGCGAAGATGAGAAATGTATGGTTTATTCCAACGGTACCCTGCCTAGTAACCTGGTTACAGAAAGCTGGTTTCTCAGATATCGAGGTGATTGACCACTCGACTACAACACTCAAAGAGCAAAGAAAGACTCTTTATGCTCCCTATGACAGTCTCGAAGACTTTCTCGACCCGAAAGATTCGTCTAAAACATGCGAAGGCCATCCAGCACCGCAGCGTGCAATAATCAAGGCGCTACGACGAGACTAAGAGAAGTCGACTCCTCGCACTTCTTGCATAGTCCGTATAGGACCTAGGCTCAAAAAAGCTTCCATATTTCAGTAGAATAGGAAGGCAAATGGCCACTAAAGTTTTTTCATAGGAAGCCCGATACCTCTCATATCGATGGATGTTTCCGTTCTGGTCGGAACGAGTTAGAGGAAGCGGGTTTTTATGGATAAAAAGTCAATTCTACTGGTTGAAGATGCAGAGACCCTTCGAGAGGTCTTAGCACATATTCTTGAGCAAGAGGGGTTTGATGTTGTCGCAGTTGAGTCAGTAAAGCAGGCTAAACGTCGGATACAGCAAGGTCATTTTGACTGTGTTTTGTCTGACTTTAAGTTGCCAGATGAAAATGGTCTCGACCTCCTTCGCGCCATTCGAGAGTTCGATCGAGAAACTCCTTTTCTTATAATGACTGCCTTTGGAACTATTGAAATTGCTATTGAAGCAATGCGATTAGGTGCTAACGATTTTATTCTAAAGCCATTTAATCCAGAAAGTTTACAAGAGAAGCTCCGTCAGGTCATTGAGCATAAGCAGATTGTGCAGCGATCTCGTGGGGGCATGGCGAGAAATCAGCGAAAATTTGCAACGTATAATCAGCAAACGCAGCAAGTGCTAGAGCAGGCAAAAAAGGCGGCTCGAGTGGATACTACTGTCTTTCTGCTCGGAGAAAGTGGCACCGGGAAAGAGTTGATAGCTCGCTCAATTCATAATTGGAGTGCCCGTAGTGAAGAGCCTTTCGTGGCCATTAACTGTGCTGCAATGCCAGCTGAGCTTTTAGAGAGTGAGTTTTTTGGGCATGAAGCTGGAGCATTTACGGGCGCTACACAAACTCGAATTGGCGTTCTTGAGCTCGCATCGGAAGGCACTTTATTTTTAGACGAGGTAGGAGAGATGCCACCTCAGCTGCAGGTTAAGTTATTACGAGCCCTTCAAGAACGGGAGATAAAGCGAGTCGGTGGAAACAAGACTATCCGCATTAATCCGCGAATAGTCGCGGCAACGAATATTGATATTGAAGAGGCTTTACGGCAAGGAACGCTGAGGGAAGACTTTTACTACCGTCTTGCAGTCGTTATGTTTACAATTCCGCCCCTGCGAGAGCGTCCCGAGGACATTATGCCGCTTGCAGACTACTATAGAGAGTATTTTGCGAACCGTGGAGGAAGAGAGCAGGTTCCCTTCTCTGAAGAGGCTGAGTCTTTACTCCGCTCATATCCCTGGCCCGGCAATGTTCGAGAACTTGAAAACGTGATGGAGCGAGCGATCCTCTTAGCTGGTAACGTAATTCTCCCTGAACATCTTGGCATACAGCCGCTGATTGACTTTCAGACGTTGCAAGAGGCTGCGACAACATTACCAGAAATTGTTGCACTAACGACACGTCGTGCAGAGGTAGAGTTGATTGAAAAGGTACTGCAGCAGACTGATGGCAATAAGACACAGGCAGCAAAGATCCTTGGAGTAAGTTATAAGACTCTCTTGAATAAGGTTCGTGATTATGGCCTTGAAGGAAAAAGCAAAGTGCAAGGAGAAGGAGCGGTGTCGTATGAAAGTGAGGTACGATAAATCGGACCGCTTGCTGCTGTGTTCTCTAACCCAATAGCATTAAAATTTGTTGCCATACGGGATCATGCTGATATTTCTCTCCCGAAATAATGATATCATCCGCTTGTAAATGGTACTTGTCCGCGATTGCTTTCAGACGCTTTTTTACATCGTTGCGTTTTACTTTGTCAGCTTTCGTCGCAACGATGCAGACAGGAATTCCGTATTCAAAACCGAGAGCTTGAATCGCAAGCTCATCTTCTGCTGGATCGCGGCGTATGTCATTCAGGAGAAGTATTCCCTTCAGGGGTTCACGGGATGACATATATTCCACTGTCAGTCGGCTAATGTACTCACGCTTCTTTTTTGAGAACTTTGCATAGCCAAATCCTGGAAGGTCAATCAAATGAAGAAGATGATCCTCTCCGTTCACTCGTGCAGTTACCTCATACGAGTGAAAGCTTTGTGTCTTTCCGGGTACACTGCTTGTATGAGCTAAGTTTTTACGGCCAGTAATTCTATTAAAAAGGCTTGATTTTCCAACATTTGAACGTCCGACGAATGCAACCTCAGGAATACCCTCCTGAGGCATTGCCTCTAGAGTCGGAGCAGAGCACAGGTGCTCAACCTGCAGAATCTGTATATGTGTCTCAGGGGTATTATTCATCACGAATTGGACGATGACGTATTAAGAATAGATTTCATTTTGCGTTCCAGTCGTGAACACTTGATTGCAAGATACAGCACGTATATGGCCAGAAGTGTCCAGACGAGAAAATATCCCCAGAAGAGTGCAGGGTAGGTATTGGGGGATTCTGGGCTCATAGTGCCTCCATACTTTCAAAATACAATGTGTTGTCAGGTTTCATGATGGTCTTTCCCCCATAGTTTTTGCAATGTCCGCTAATTGATATTGAAGCCACGTAACTTTGTAGCGGAGCCACACGAGAGCAATTCCAAGAGCCATAATTGCAAAAGAGCCGACATAGAAGGCATGCCGCATCATGGGATCGGGAAGCCCACCTTTTTGAACCACTTGAGGATGAAGCTGCTGAAACTGAGGGAGAAGTTTAATCGAATAAATGACCACGGGAACAGTCATGCAGGTCATTATGCCAAGCGCCGCTATGTGCGTCGGTAATTTAGGTGAGTCACCAAAGGAGCGAAAAACATTAAGACTGAGAAGAAGCAGCCAAAGTAATAAAGATGAAACAAGTCTTGGCTCTAGGGTAAATGGAGTCCCCCAGGCGGCATTTCCCCATATCATTCCAGTAAAAAGATTCAACGAGATGAAAAGGAATCCGACTTCCGCGGCGCTGCGTTGAAGAGCGTCAAACTTTGGGTTATGGGTCGCTAAGTAGCTCAGCGCTCCAATAAGTAAGAACGCAAGAGCGAGATAGCCAGCAAAAGCAGCTGGAACATGGAAATAGAAAATTCGTTGTACAGGCCCCATGATTTTTTCATCAGGAACTATCATAAACGTAAGATACAGCACGTATGTGATGCTGGCCCATACAAAGCTGATAAAGAGAGACAGATTCATGATTCCTCAAGTTTCTCGTTTACTGACGTTTCAAAAGATACGGCTGAATGAACAATCATTTCTTTTCAGTAGTCTCGATTGCTTCTCCTATGGATGCAATAAGGTCAGAGATTATCGAATCTGCCACACAGAGACCATCTTTTGTGAGCGAAAAACGCCCTTTTTCCCGACTATGTACTCCGAGCCCCTCCTCATGAAGAGCCTGTAGTCGAGTGGATAATCGTTGAGCCTCTAAGGGAGTGAGCATTGAAAATGGCTCAACGAGCTCGATTCCCTCTACACGACGGAGTCCAAGCATCAATATTTCACTGATGACATCTTCTCGAGAGAGCTGTTCTGCCCATGCTATCGGAAGTTCTTGGCGCATGAGTTGTGATCGATACTCCTCAGGACGCCTTACATTTGCCCACCGTGTCCCCTCCTCTTTGAGATATGAGTGAGCTCCTGGCCCGAGACCAAGATAGCTCTCACGCATCCAATAGTGCTCATTGTGACGGCATTGAAAGCCAGGGCGAGCAAAGTTGCTTACTTCATATTGAAAAAATCCAAATGTCGGCAAAAGTTCCATGAGGGTTTCATACTGTTCGCGGACGAGCTCATCAGACATGGGCGTAAGTGCTCCGGATGTAGCAGCTTTATAGAATGGAGTCCCTGGTTCAATGGTGAGTGAGTAGGTAGAGATATGGGCTGGATAGAGGGCTATATAGCTTTCAAGATCCCGCTTGAGCTCTGAAAGTGAGTGAACTGGAGAGCCAAAAATAATATCCATATTAATGTTCTCAAGAGACGCGCTGTGTAGACTGCTCAGCGCTGTGCGTACATCCTGCGGTGAGTGCTCTCGTCCTAGAAATGATAGAATGGCAGGCGAGAGTGATTGAACGCCAAGACTCACTCGATTGATTCTCATTTCTTGAAGTGCTTTCGCATATTGTGGCGTGATATCCTGCGGATTCGCTTCGATGGTAACTTCAACGTCATTCCAATCAATCGAGAATTCTTTTGTCAG
The DNA here is from genome assembly GCA_009926305.1 of bacterium. NCBI lineage: Bacteria > bacterium. The sequence goes on along the minus strand of RFPC01000028.1, from coordinate 23,580 downwards.
CGCTTCATGGATGCGTGAAATAGCATCAGTGGTCAGCAGAGATGGGGTGCCTCCCCCATAAAAGACCGAGTTCACCCTTTTTTGTTGGATTTTCCCTTGGCTGGAATGGAGTCGGAGCTCTTGTATGATCGAGTTTACGAATTCCTCTTCTGGGAGTCGCTGAGTTGCATAGGTGTTGAAATCGCAGTAGGGGCAGATTTTGCTGCAATAGGGAACGTGAATATAGATGCCTATCATCGCAGCTCACCGCTAGTTGGTGGCATTATGGAACTTCATAAGCCTGTTTGCCATCTTGTTACCGCCGGCGCTTTCTACGAGCACGTTTTTGTTCCTCGCGCTTGGCTCTAATATCGTCTGGATTCTTCGTCGTAGTTGCATCGTTGCCTATCGGATCCGCTCCTGATGTGCTGGCAGACTCATGCACCATATTCATCTGCTCTTCAATTTGAGCTCTGCGTGCTTGCTCCTGTTCATAATGAGCCATGAGTTCTTCAGCAGTTGGGATTTGATAGTAAAAAAGCTTCCTGATGACATTTTGTCTCAATCGGTGGAGCATACTTTGAAAGAGAATGAAGCCCTCGCGTTGATACTCATGCTTCGGGTTTTTTTGTCCATATCCTCGCCAACCAATTCCTTCCCGCAGGTGGTCCATATCTTTCAGGTGTTGGTTCCAGAAATAGTCGAGTGTCTCAAGAAAGGTATCTTGTTCCACAGTAGAAAATTCAAGAGGCTTCTCGCTATCGCGAGAAATAGAGATAGAAATAGGCAACGCCCCAATCGCATGCAGTTTTTCACTGTGAGCGCCGAGCTGTTCGTTGTATCGCTTCCAGGCTTCTTCACGAACGAAGTCATAGAGCGTTTGTTGAGACAATTCGATTTCATCTGGGAGCGTTAGCTCGCTTCCCGTAAGAAATAGAAACTGCTCACGCAGAGCATCGAGATCCCAGTTAACGGCCTTCTGTTTTTCGTCACAGAGTGAAAAAATCATCTCCTCTAAAACGTCATCAAGTGCACCCCGAATCTCTTCCCGAATGTCGCTCTCTAGCAGTATTCTTGCACGGAGGTTGTAAATGACTTGACGCTGTTTGTTCATAACATCGTCGTACTCTGTCACATGTTTTCTGCTCTCATAATGAAATCCTTCAACTTTTCGCTGAGCATTCTCAATCGCTCGACTCAGCACTCTGCTATCCATGGCAAGACCTTCTTCCCAGCCCATACGAGTCATAATTGCTTGAAGTCGTTCGCCTCCGAATCGCTTCATGAGGTCATCCTCAAGAGATACATAGAATCGGCTAGCACCAGGATCCCCTTGTCTTCCAGCGCGACCTCGTAGCTGATTATCAATTCGCCTCGATTCATGCCGTTCGGTTCCAATAATGAAGAGTCCTCCTGCATCAAGAACCTGCTGTTTTTCAGCCGCGCACTGTTGGGCATACTCTTGAAATTTTTCCTGAAATTCAGAATCTTCATGGTCTCGTACTCCGCAATCCTTTGCTGCAAGTGCCTCAGGGTTGCCGCCCAGCATAATGTCAGTTCCTCTACCCGCCATATTCGTTGCAATGGTAACTGAACCAAGTCGACCTGCTTGCGCTACGATATCTGCCTCCTGCTCATGATGCTTAGCATTGAGGACGTGGTGATGGATTCCCTTTTTGGTAAGTTCATGAGAGAGAGACTCACTCTGCTCGATACTGATTGTCCCCACGAGAATAGGCTGCTTGGTCTTATGAGCTTCTTCAATGTCGTCAGCAACAGCTTCGTATTTCTCCTTTCGAGACCGGAAGATATAGTCGGATTGATCATCACGAACCATTGGCCTATTTGTCGGTATAACAACGACTTTAAGCTTGTAAATATCGAGAAATTCAGCCGCCTCGGTATCGGCGGTTCCCGTCATGCCACTGAGTTTTTCATACATCCGAAAGTAGTTCTGAAAGGTAATAGAAGCGAGGGTTTGATTCTCTCGAGCAATCTGTAGCCCTTCCTTGGCTTCTATCGCTTGATGCTGTCCATTTGACCAACGACGACCTGGCATCAGTCGCCCAGTGAACTCATCTACGATGATAATCTCTCCATTGCGAACTACATAATCGACATCGCGTTCAAAACTTGTATGCGCCTTCAGAGCGATGTTAACGTGATGTAACATGTCAATGTTATTAGGATCGTAGAGGTTTTCAATCGAAAGCAGCTGCTCAGCATGGGCAATTCCATCCTCTGTTAACATCGGCTGCTTGGTTTTCATGTCCAGCTCAAAGTCCGCGTTTTCTTGCAGTTTCGGAATAATTTTATTCACCGTGTAGTACTTATCGGTGGCATCTTCAGCTGGCCCAGAAATAATCAACGGAGTACGAGCCTCGTCAATCAGAATAGAGTCGACCTCATCTACAATTGCAAAGTGGTGTTCTCGTTGCATCATCTCTGAAGCCGAAAACTTCATGTTGTCTCTCAGATAGTCAAAACCAAACTCATTGTTTTGCCCATAGGTGATGTCTGAGCGATATGCTTTTCGTTTTTCTGATTCATCAAGTCCATGAAGGACTACACCCACTTCTAGTCCAAGAAACGTATAGACTTGTCCCATCCATTCCGCATCTCGTCTTGCAAGATAATCGTTCACCGTAACAACGTGGACTCCCTTCCCAGTGAGTGCATTGAGGTAGGCAGGTAATGTTGCAACAAGAGTCTTTCCTTCTCCTGTCTTCATTTCGGCAATTTTCCCTTCATGAAGGACATTCCCACCGATGAGCTGCACGTCAAAATGACGCATTTCAAGCACCCGTTTTGCTGTTTCTCGCACAACGGCGAAGGCCTCGGGTTTTATCTCATCGAGGGGCTCTTTATTGGAAATTCGCTCGCGAAAAAGACTTGTTTGATGTCTTAGCTCCTCGTCGCTCATTGCCGAGTAGCGTTTCTCAAGATCATTGATTTGAACAATGAGTGGACGAAGAGATCGAATGTATCGATCGTTACTGGTTCCGAATATCTTTTTAAGAAAAGTTTCAATCATGCCGATGTATGTGTCTTGTTTTCAGTTTTAATCTCTTACCTATATCAGCGCTCTACATCTGCTGATTATATCGCTGATTGCAGCCCGTCGCCCATTCGATGTCTTTTTCAGTAAGACCGCCAGCATCATGAGTAGTGAGGGCGATATGCAGTTTGTTGTAGACATTTCGCCACTCAGGATGATGATTAAGCTTCTCTGACATAATTGCAAGCTCTGTCATGAAGGCAAAAGTCTCGATAAAATCTGAAAAGACGAACTCCCTTACCAATGTGCCATCCTTTAGTGACCAGCCGGGTATGTCCTTAAGTTGCTCGTTGAGAGAGGCTTCTGAGAGGTTTCCTTTGGTCATACGTTATGCTCCAGATCGAAGGTTATACCTATAATGGGCAGGGACTAGTTCTCCTATTGTTCTTGGGAGTGAATGAAAACGCAAGATAATCAGTAGCTCATGCCCTTATCTTCTTGCATGCCGTCTTTTTCTTCCTTGATCTTCCTCAGGTAGAGGCTCATAGCGTCAGTCAGGGTGGGCTCTCCCTCGACGATAGGTATCTCGTAATCGGAGTTCTTTTGGAGTGTCTTGAGGACGGTATCTTTGACCATCTGTGACGAAGCAATTCGAATGGTGTCACCTGAGCGCCTCAGAAAGCAGTGTGGCAGGGCTATTTGAAGTGCTTCATAGGCCCGTTCGTAATCTGGGACGCCGCTGATCCGGAGAAAATGAGGGCAAAGATCTTGGCTGATCCTCTTAGGAGAGCCTGTGGTTCTTACGGTACCGTCTTCGAGAACAATCATTTCGTCGGCGAGTAGCTCCATCACATCCATACGATGTGAGGAGATAATGAACGACATCTTACTTCCATAGCTTCTGATAAGCTCTATGAGTTCATGGGTTCGCTGGATATCGAGACCATCGAAAGGTTCATCAAAGAGAAAAAGCCTCGGCTGAGAGAAGAAGCCAGCGGCAGTCTGAACCCTTTGTCTTTGCCCCTTGGAAAGCTCTCTTCCCTTCTTATGAAGAAGCTCTTCGAGCTCTAGGATCTCAAGAATGGATTGTCCTTCTTTGAAGAGATAGTGGGGAGAACCTGCTTTTAGTCGGCACCATAATTTTAGGTATTCCTTCACGGTGATATCACTAAAGACGGCTCCGGTCTCAGGACAAAATGCCATATCTCTGTCTGGAACGAGCCGTGTTGCATTCGGTCCTTTTTGTGCGAGCAATCTCCCGCTATCTGCTGGAATGAGCTCCAGAATTGCTTTGATGAAGGTCGATTTGCCAGCGCCATTATGCCCAATAATCCCGATGATATTCCCTCTCACTTGTAATTCGTGAATACGAAGGGCAAGTGTCCTCTCGTAGCTGACACATAAGTTCTCAGCTTCAATGGTGAGTGGATTCCGATATTCCATCTAGAGCGCCTCCAGATGTGCGGCAAACCACCGAGTGTTCGATCGTAGCAGTGCAGTGATGAGTATAAGAGTTAAAAGTGTATTCACGGCGATGATGTCGAGTGGTGGCTGAAAGATGGGTGCAATGATAATTGGAATAATACTGACTATCGGAAGGGACGCGATAATGTGTCGGAGTATAATCCCCGATTCTCCAAAGAAGAAAGAGAATAGCCAGAATGCACCTCCAAGAGCAGCGAGCATCAAGGGGATAAAGCGGTAAGCAAATGAAAATACATAAACACGATGCTTAAGATCGGCAAGCGAAGAGACGAGCGCTGCCAAGCTAAAAGTGCTGGTCAGTGCTGCTATCCAAAGTATCATATGCCCAATATCTTTCTGGAATATGCCACCCCACTGTTCAGATTCCCCTACTGAGCTAAATAAAAAGTATGTTGGTGGAATGGTAGCGAGCAAGAAGGTAAGCACTCGAAGTAAAGTAACAATCCAAATCGCGGAGTAGAATTCACTTTTTCCCAGGGCAGCCACCATCGGAAAAAGTGCTCCACTTTTCGCGAAGTAATCAAGGACTTTGCGATGTGCTTTTACCGCTAGCCACAGTCCTATAATGATTATACTTGAGATACTGACCAGGAGTGAGACTTCAAATGAGATATTGCTGAGTTGCACGGGATCTTCGTATCCGCGCGCCATGAAGAACTGGGTTCCTAATAAGCGAAAGAATTCATAGCGCTTTTCAAATACCATCAGTGCTTCTTGTTCGATGGGCGAGTCAAACGAGAGCTGATTAACGAGAAGCAGGCCGATGAGACTATAGATATTCACGCGAGGAGGGCGCTCCTCTGGATGAAGCACAATATCAGGTTTGCAATCCTGCTGACAAATATGGAGTCGCTCAAAGTTGCCATTAAAAAGCTCAACATATTGTGTGACATCAATTTCATCTGGATTTTTAACATGGAGCGCGACATCAAGACGATCCGGCATGCAGGTATTGGTTTGTGGGGGCAATTCAAAAACCGCTCCATGTTCATCTGAAAATCCCTGCCATCGACACACTTCAATTGCGGCGAGTCGAGCTCCTGAACCGTAGACCAGTTTCCTAAGAAAGCTATTCTCTTGCAGTGTTTTGACATGCTTTTGCATATCTTCGGGAGTCCGAGTGATTTGAGAGAGAATGATCGTAGTGCCGATGAGCTGAGCTGTCATCAGCATCAAGCTTAAAATGAGTGGAAACAGAAGAAGTGAGATAAAGAGCCGTGGGATTCGAAGGAGAGCTAGGGCGAGTCGAAATCCAGGCAGAATCATTTAATTCTCTCACTTTCAGAAACAGAATAAAGCATGAGGCTATTCATTATTATACTCTTTATGCGCTGGAAGCGGTATGATGAGTCATGGAAAAGCATTGAAAATTCGGTTGATATTCGACTTTTCCCCATGTCTGAGTTCTGATCTAACAGGAAAGGGGTGTATGCCTTTTCTGGTGCCAAGTTTGAAGTTATGCTGACCGAGCTTTGTTTTTAATTTGTTAGCTCCGCCCAGGGACATTAGAGAGAAGTATTATGAGTAAGAAGTATGTTGAACCAGCGATTCGAATGGTGATGATGCCTCGTGATACGAATCATCTCGGAAGTATCTTTGGTGGCCATATCCTAAGCCTGATTGACCAAGCTGCTGGTATAGAGGCACGTCGCAATGCTCCGAAGAAATTCGTCACAAAGGTAATGCGAGAAGTGGAGTTCATTGCTCCCGTTTTTGTGGGAGATCTGGTTAGTTTTTATACAGAAACTACGAAGGTGGGAAGAACCTCAGTTACGATACGAGTAGAAGTGATTGCGTTGCGAGGAGAGGATTCTATTACGGAACAAAAGGTCACAGCAGCGGAAGTCGTAATGGTAGCCGTTAATCGTCAGGGACAATCAGTGCCACTTACTTCATAAGCTTCTGGAGGATCAAGGTTTTTTCTCCGTAATATCAGTGAACTAGCACTTTATAAAGAACACTATCGTCTGTTCTTCCCATAACAGTACCGTACGGTTTTATGGGTTGTTCTATGGGTTGTTCAGATCAATTACATGCAGAGACAGAGGAGCAAGCAGAGGGCTTGAAGGCGCCTGTTTCCATAACTCCCGTTCTTTCTCGTGAAAATGCTGCGATTCCTTCCTCAGAAGATCTCTACGGAGAGGGCGAGGCGTTAAAGGGCGGTGAAGACAGGCCCTTTGTTCCACAAAGTGAATTAAACGATATTTATGATGGCTACGCCTTCAAGGTTGTTCGACTCGCAAATAAGGCTCCCATAAAAAGTTCTTCGTTGAATGATAAGGTGTATATGATTCAACACCTTGCTCGTTGTGCGGCTTTGCATCATAGAGTCAATCAAGAGCGGTTGTCTGGTATACTGAAGAACGGATGTCTCACGGGCGCAAAGATTGGTGCTGCTGTAAGTACAGGAGCGCTCAGTGACATGATAAAAACTTTTTTGATGAATTCTCCCTCGAAAGACTCTTCTCTTTCTGCATTTTTAGCCGTTGCTGAGTCAGAAGTTTTGTTTCACGCTGGGTTGTCTACTGGATTGAGTGGGAAGCCCCTTGTGCATCTGACTTCATTTCGAGAGAGCTCATTATCGAGAATGCTTCCTCTTGATTGCGATCAGAAATCCCTACTGGAGCTCATTCAACTGGCCATGAGAAGTGGCTATGAAGAAGCAATGTTCGGAAGGCCAATGAGCCCATCTTCTTACGATCTTCTTCGGCATGTCGGTGTGTATGCAGAGTCTCTGACAGTGTATTTACATTCAATGCTTGCTCTTTTAGAGGAGGAGTCTGGCGTCGAAGTGAAGAGCTGGTTTCCTAAGGGCAAGGAGTTCAAGGAGATTGCGCGGCAACGCAATCGTTGGGGACAGAGTCCCTTCGTGTATGACTCATCCACAGAGGTGTCTCAGGAAGTTCTTCACGCATTATCTGAGTACTATGTCGAGCGATATGGACTTATAGAGTCAGAGGCGAATCTACGCCGTTCAGCACTCATTCGTAAGATTTTTCCGACAGCTACGGTTGCTTAAGGTGCAGCCCTGAATCTCGAGGTGGCCCTGAATCTCGAGGTAGCCCTGACTATCGAGGCGTTAGTGGCGTCCGTTCAGTAAGACTTTTTGTGAATTCAGCGAGCAGCTTTGCTGAATTCTCCAGGTCTTTCAGATGACAAACTTCAACTGGTGTATGCATGTATCGGTTTGGAATTCCGAGGCATCCTGCGGCAACTCCTGCTTTCGTCGCTTGCATAGCACGAGCATCGTTTCCAAGAAGTCGAGATGATGGCAAATTTTGATATGGAATACGCTTTGCTTTGGCGGACTTCTTCAGCAGCTCTTCCACCTTCGGGTTGATATTGGGGCCACTATAAATGCCAGGGCCTTTTCCAAGGATACAGGGTGAAGACTTTGTCGGACTTGCCCCGGGATTATCCGAAGAGAACGTTACATCGACGGCTATCCCTATATCTGGATCAATTCCGTAGGCAGATGTCGTTGCTCCCCGAAGCCCAACTTCTTCTTGAACAGTACTGACCGCATAGAGAGCAACTGAGAGTTTAGAGCGAGCGCACAGCCTAAGCGCCTCCATAACGATAAAAAGACCCACTTTGTCATCAAGTCCAGGTCCAGAGATAAAGTCATTTTTTAGTTCGAGAGTGTCGAGGGTGTAGGTCGCTGGTGTTCCAATTTCCACGAGCCGATTCGCTTCCTTTTCACTTTTTGCCCCGATATCAATCCACATGTCTTTAAGTTGGAACTTTGGGCGGGTTCGCTCCTCTTGGCTTTGGAGGTGGATTGGCTTTCTTCCAAAAATTCCATGTATCGGACCTTTACTCGTGTGAAGGGTAACTCGTGTTCCAGGGACAACCGTCGCATCAATTCCTCCCAAAGGGTCAACAAATAAAAAGCCATTATTATCGATATAGCGAACCATAAATCCGATCTGATCGCAGTGGCCCGCCAGCATTACTCGCCGTTTCGCTTTTGTGTTAATGCCTACAATAACATTACCGTGGAGATCGGTTTCAATCGTATCCGCATATTGCTCCATCCGTTTTCTTACTATCCTTTGGACCGGCACTTCAAATCCTGTAGGGGATGGCGTTTTAAGAAGCTTATAAAGAAAGTCTTTTGATTCCTTGTTCAATGGATTTTCCTTTGTATCCGACAGCAATTTCCAAAGGAAGGATAAACGCTTCAGCGTTCAATGTAAAAGGCTAAAAATGGAGTATTGAATGATGAAGTATGGTGGGGAGTCCGATAATCAGGAGAATTGGAGAGAAATAGGGAAGAGGAAAGTTATAGGCGAAGAACAAAAAAGAAAGCGGGCTCGCCTTTAGTCAGGTGAACCCGCTTTGTTTGCTTCTCTTTAAGCAACAAGAGTTAGTTGCTTATGAGCAGCCCTGGAATCCACCAGCCGTGCTATCCCAGTTACACGTTACTCCAGTTCCACTAGCGTGAGTTGACGTCCCAGTGAATGAAGTGCCCGCGACCGTGATTGTGAGAGTTACCCCAGAAGAAACTGATGCAAGACCAGGTAGAAGACCTGGACAAGTCGTTTGGTCACAGTCTACATACACTTCGTTATCAACAAAGTATGCTTCCTGTGCAGTTGCAACATTTCTGAGATCGCTTCGTGCCCGAGCGTCGAATCCGCGTGCACGGTACTCTGCGAACTGAGGAATAGCGATAGCTGCGAGTATTCCAATAATTGCAATTACTACGAGCAATTCAATAAGTGTAAAACCGTTTTCTTCTTTCATCTGACTCTTCCCTAACATGTTTCTATTAACATCAAACTCGAGAACCTCTTCTACAACTTTGCTCACAGGGTGAACTGTGAAATCACTCTCGAGGTACCGAGACACAACCGTCCTTACCGAAGCAAATGGAGTGCCAAAGGTTCAAAAGTGTAAATCGCATTGTTTTCAGTCCGTTAGCTGGAAATGTGCCGTACGCTGGTCATGAACACGTGGACAAAAAACGGCACAGTGACACTTTTTGCCCTCCTAGAATACTGAATTAGCTAAGTATTTTTGCTACTCAGGGATGGATGGCAGGGTCTTTCCTTGGTGCTCATTTGGGATATGTTCAAGGTCTTTGATGGCTGACAGTCGGGTTTCAATGAACCGAGTTTCAATGAGCTGGTACATGCAGGAGTAGCGGTACAGAAGACCCCATGTTCAAAAGCGGACGAATGAGGACGAGAGTGGATGGATGGGAGAAGTGAGCAATTGGCTTTTGGAGTCTAGTTGTTCACAGACTCAAGTTTTTTCATGCGGTATCGAAATGATCGAAAGTTGATTCCGAGTAATTCTGCTGCCTGAGTTTTTACCCCATCTGTCTCTTCTAGGGCGCGTAAAAGATACTTCTGTTCAATTTCCCAGAGAAGCGCGTCAAGATTGATTGGTAGAGTAATATCTTCTCGAATGATAATTTCTGTCTCTGTCCCTATTCGAGAGATCTGCCCCTGGGATTGATGGACGCTATCTGGTAAATGTTCGGGTAGTATTGCTTCGCCTCCAAGCACTAGCGCTCGTTCAATTATGTTCTCGAGCTCACGGACATTTCCTGGATATTCATACTCTGTGAGGAGTTGTAGCGCCTTAGGAGCAATCGCTGGTAACGTATCTCCTTTCGCTCGTCGCTTTAAAATTGACTGAATGAGGAGTGGTATGTCGGTTGAGCGTTCTCGAAGTGGCGGTAGCGCTAATGCGATCACGTTCAAGCGATAAAAAAGATCCTCTCGGAACGTTCCCTTTCTTACTTCAACCTGAAGGTTTTTATTGGTTGCGGCAATGATTCGCACGTCAACTTCCACTGTTTCTTTTGCGCCAACTGAACGAACAGTTTTTTCTTGTATTGTACGCAAGAGCTTCGCTTGCATCGAGAGCGGCATTTCGCCGATTTCATCCAGGAATACGGTTCCCCCGCTTGCTTGCTGAAATATTCCTGGATGGTCAGCAATTGCGCCGGTAAATGAACCCTTACGATGTCCAAATAACTCACTTTCCAGGAGTTGTTCTGGAATTGCTCCGCAGTTAATCGGTATGAACGGCAATTGTGAGCGCGTGCTCTGGAGGTGTATGGCCTTTGCTACCAGTTCTTTTCCTGTTCCAGACTCTCCGGATACGAGTACGGTAGAATCAGTGGGCGAGACTCGCTCAATTAGTCGAAAAAGCTCGAGCATGGATGGGCTCTCCCCGACAAATCCTGCGAGTTTAATCGATGGTGGAATGCTGCGATTATACTTGGTCTCCTCAGATAGGGCGCGCGCCATTTGCTCCTGGAGAGCAAGTTGTTCTTCAACAGAGCGAAGGGCTGAGATGTCCCTAAAAAGATAAAACGTTACAGGTGACTCGGATACGGAAGGTTCTGTGGTGCTTCGATGAAAAATTACGCGCCGTTGCTTTTTTATATCATCTTGTCCCTGAAGTGTTATCTCATCCCACGCATTAAAATCCTCAAGTTTTTTGGTAATTCCAAATGCCTCTTCAAGATGTTTCGAGAAGCAATCGATCTGTTGATGGATAATATCTCTTTGATGAACCCCGAAAAGCTCCAGTGCTGAACGGTTAACCGCTTCAATAATCCCGTTGCTACTGACGGCTATCACTGCCTCTGGAAGTCCTTCGACGAGCCTACGATAATCTGCGGCAATTGACTCTGCTGCTTCTCGTGAAAGGTGTGCGCCCTTCAGGCTCTGTAAGACGGTCTTTTTTATGCGGAAAGTTGCACGATGTATTACAAACAATGAAGCAGATACCCCAAACCACTGCAGAAAAAGTCGTCCATTTGTGGCAATTCCCTCTGGAAGGAATTCGAGAATTCCAACGCTAGAATAGGCTAAACAGAGTGCCCCATATCCAGCGCTAGCAAGAACCGAAAGAATAAGGGAGCGATTGGTTGAGAGAAAAATTCCAGCAATCAACTGAAAGGGAATGAAGAGAAAGACGAAGGTGCTATTTGGACCGCCACTCAATACTAAGATTGAGAGAACAATGACGTAATCAAAACTAATCTGGAGTGTTAAAAAAGAAGTCGTTGTTTTTTTGTATCGTGACCAGAGAGCGAGAATTCCATTTACAAAAAAGAGAAAAGCGAATCCCGAGAAGATCCACTGTGACCCTGTGCCTAGCCCTGAATCAAAGAAAAATGCCGCCACAGTTGAGGATAAAAGTCCGATGGAGACCATCGCTGTTCGTATGGCAATTAGCGATGTGGCTGCAATCTCTGGAGGGAGTGCCATCGAGTCATGCTCCCTGGGTTCAGAGTTTGCCGGCTCCTTTTCTTGCGGGCTCGTTCTTATATTTCTATTTTCCGTCATCACTATGTTCCAACGATAGAGCCCATTTTGAAGATTGGAAGATACATAGAAACAACGAGTGCTCCAATGAGTAGTCCTAGAAAAAGAATCATCAATGGCTCAATCAGTTGTTTCATCGCATTTACGGCATTATCTACTTCATCCTCATAAAAATCTGCTATTTTTTGGAGCATCGCATCAAGAGCACCAGTTGATTCCCCTACTCCAATCATTGAAATTACCATTGGTGGGAATACTACAGATTCGTTAAGCGGTTCTACGATGCTTTTGCCTTCAGAGATTGCAATTCGACTGCGCTGTACATCTCGTTCTACAACGCGATTCCCCGATGTTTTTGCACAGATTGCAAGTGCATCAAGAATGGGAACTCCGGAACTGATCATTGTGCCAAGGGTCCTCGTGAATCGAGCGACAGCTACTTTTTTCAGAATATCCCCAAATACAGGGAGTTTTAGGAAGATGGGATGTAAAACATCTTTTCCACGCTCAGTGCTGAGAAATCGGAAGAACATGAATATTCCTCCAAGCATTGACCCAAAAATAAGATACCAGTAAGCAACGACAAAGTCCGATATATTGATCACGATCTGAGTGGGAAGAGGGAGAGCCGCGCCGAAGTCAGAAAAGAGCTCACCAAAAGTTGGAATTACAAATATGAGAAGAATAGAGGTAACAACAACAGCCGCAGAGATAACAACTGACGGATAAATCATCGCCGTTTTTACGTCACGTTTCAGCTTCATTGATTTCTCAATTTGTTGTGCAAGTCGTTCAAGAATAATATCTAGAATTCCGCCGCTCTCACCTGCGGTTACCATATTTACATACAGTGCGTCGAAGTTTTTCGGATATTGCGCGAGAGCATCAGCGAGAGTTCCTCCTGCTTCGACATATTCACGAACTCCGCCGAGGACATCGGAAAAGACTTTCTTTTCATTGTTGCGTGCGAGAATCTCCAGGGCTTGAACAAGTGGCAGTCCGGCATCAACCATGGTCGCGAACTGTCGGGTAAAAATTACTACATCTTTCGAGCTAATCTTTGGCCCCATACCTGGAATCGTGATCTCGCGCTCGAGCCCTTTCCCTTTCTCTCTAATTTTCTTTGCTTTTGGAGTTATGTTTTTATTCTTCAGGGCATTAAAGACGGCTTGGACGTTTCTTGCTTCCATCTCACCCTTCACCCGCTTGCCTTCAGGGCTTGTTCCTTCATAAACAAATATCGGCATGATTACCCCTCTTTTATTGTATAAAGTGGAATACGGCCACTTTTCACATCAGTACTTGTAACTTGCGCCGGCGGTTTTTCTCCGACGGAAGTGGAGATTCTTTTATTCCTTTTTAATCATCAGCAGCGGTTACTCTGAGAACTTCCTCTACGGTGGTAACTCCTGCCTTTAACTGCCTGACTCCAGCGCTCCGTAATGTTATCATTCCTCTTCGTATTGCTTCGCGTTTCAATTCAGTAGTAGAAGCTCCATTTAAGACAAACTCTTTTAGCTCTTCTGACATGCTCATAATTTCATAGAGTGCGATTCGTCCCTTGTAGCCAGTTCCTGAGCAGGTATCACAGCCTTTACCCTCAAAGACTTCCAGATGAGCAGCTTCGTTGGCAGGAATTCCAATGCTGACAAGAATCTCTGGATTGATTTGAAGTACCTCTTTGCAGTTTTCGCATACGCGGCGAGCAAGACGCTGAGCGATTATGCAGTTAATTGATGAGGCAACAAGGAAAGGCTCCACTCCCATGTTTAATAGGCGTCCAACTGTTGATGGCGCATCGTTTGTGTGAAGTGTTGAAAGGACAAGGTGTCCAGTAAGCGAAGCTTTAATAGCAATTTCGGCTGTCTCGTAATCTCGAATTTCTCCGACCATAATGACATCTGGATCTTGTCGTAAGAATGCACGAAGTGCAGCAGCAAAATTGAATCCGATATCGTCATGCATTTGTGCTTGATTAATGCCGCCCAAGTTGAATTCCACGGGGTCTTCAGCAGTACTGATGTTCGTTGTTGCCTTGTTTAATTCTGCTAACGCGGAGTACAGGGTAGTTGTTTTTCCAGAGCCGGTTGGTCCGGTAACAAGCACCATTCCAAATGGCTTTGCAATAGATTCTTGGAATTCTTCAAGTTGACGCGTATCGAAGCCAAGTTTCGTCATATCAAGTTGCAGGTTAGACTTATCAAGAAGGCGAAGAACCACCTTTTCACCGAAGAGAGTTGGAAGAACGTTCACGCGGTAGTCCATTTCTCGATTGTTGCCGAGTTTGAGTTTGATTCGACCATCTTGAGGCAGTCGCCTCTCTGCAATATCGAGATCTGCCATGATCTTCACCCGCGAGGTAAGAGCATTTTTGAGTTTAAGGGGTGGTTTCATGATCTCATAGAGAACACCATCAATACGGAATCGAACTCGAAATTTCTTTTCGTATGGCTCAACATGAATATCTGACGCTCCACGTTTAATTGCATCAGTGAGGACTGCATTCACGAGCTTTACGACTGGAGCATCTTCGGTTGCTTTTTCTAGTTCGCTAATATCAGGTTCGGATGATGGACCAATAACCTCAACATCCTGTTCTTCATAGTCACCAAGAATCGAATCGTACTCTACGGCTTGTTCAAAAAGCTTTTCTTGTTTTGCTTTGAGTTCGCTTTCCTTGGAGAGCACGACTTGAATATCAAGCCCGGTGATGAATTTGATATCATTGAGGGCCGTAAGATTTGACGGATCAATCATCGCAACGGTCAGGCTTGAACCGCTTTGCACAATTGGGATGAGTCCATGCTTCACCGCTAAGTTTTGAGGAATGAGTTGCAGGAGCTCATCTTGAATGGAGTATTCATCGAGCTCAATAATCGGAACGTCATACTGTTCGCTGATGACTTCAGCGATGTCTTGTTCTGATAAAAATCCGAGTTTGACGAGGTACGAGCCGATAAATCCACCGCCACCAGCAGATCGCGCCTCTTCGGCTTTTTGAAATTGTTCCTCTGAGAGAACACCCGTCTTTACGAGGAGCTCTCCGACCCGAGATGTCATGAACTTACCTTTTCAAAAGAGCCCTGCACGCTGTCATGTACATCCAGCCAGAGTCAGGAAATGCACTTAATTCGGGGCAAGGAGACGGAGAGGGCAGATGAACCGCTATATAGCGCGCTCCGACTCGTGTGTCTGCCGTATGGGGAATCGGCCAGATTTCGTAAGAACTTTACTGAGATCAGCCTCTCTTGGTGACAAATACTGACAGATTTGAAAAAAATGAGGAAAAACAGCTCTTAAGAGGTGTTTTCAGTGCCAGAATTTGTCATCGTTGAAAGGGCATAGGCTCTTGTGGGGGAGAATCTTCTTCGAAAATGGGGAAAAAGCAGATTAAAGACAAAACAGAGAAGGCGCGAGTCGAGGATTCTGCTGCTTCTGACCATGGAGGCGCAAAGGGCAAAAACCTCCCCTCTGTTCGGTCTACGAGTGTTGTCCCTTACGATTCCCTCACGGCATATTTACGTGAGATTCGCCGTTATCCAAAACTGAGTCGCGAGGAGGAGAAGGAGCTGGCGCTGCGTTACCGCAATGACCGCGACCTGGAGGCAGCGTACGCTCTTGTATCGAGTAACCTGTGGCTTGTCGTTAAGCTGGCAAAAGACTACGAACGAACAGCTCGAAACTTGCTTGATTTAATTCAGGAAGGAAATATCGGACTGATGGAGGCAGTAAAGAATTTTGATCCCTATAGGGGTGTGCGATTCCCATCGTACGCCGTATGGTGGGTAAAAGCATACATTATTCGCTACATGTTGGCGAACTTGCGAATCGTAAAGCTGGGAACAACTCAGGCGCAGAGAAAGCTCTTCTTTAATCTGCATAAGGAAAAGGAGAAGCTGGAGCGGATGGGAATCGCCCCACGACCGAAATTACTCGCCGAAAAGTTAGAGGTGAAAGAAAGTGAAGTCATTGAAATGGAGCAACGGCTGGGGTCTCCAGATTTAAGCGTTGATGCCCCGTTAGGAAATGATGATGATGATGGAAGTGCGGGCACGCTGCTCGGTATACTAGCCAGTGAGGGTCCCTCGAGTGAGCAGTTAGTTGAGCAAAAACAGCGAGCTGAATTTATCAAGAAAGGATTTCATGAGTTCGCTGAGACGTTAAAAGAGCGAGAGCGAGTTATTCTTGAAAAACGGCTTTTAAGTGAGGAACGTGCGACTCTTCAGGAGTTATCGGATGAACTCGGGATTAGTCGAGAGCGAATACGGCAGATCGAGAGTCGTATGAAGGAAAAGATAGAGCTATTCTTCTCCGAGCGGATTGAAGATATTGATGGAGATATTGATTTTTCATGAGTAACTCTCCAATGAAAAAATTAAGTACAGAGATAGGAGGTATTGTGCGTCCGCTGTTACTCCTTGTTTTTCTTTTCGCCTCTGGAATTGGAGCTCTGCTCTATGGAAAAGATGTAATCGGCTTTCTTGAAAAGCAACCTCCCCTGATCGAACCAGTGTATGTGCCAGATGGTATTGGGCGTGAAGGAGCGGTGCTTACCCTTCAAATACAGGATTCTGGCGCTGGTATTGATGCATTCGTCGTAAGAGCTTCTCAATATGGAATTGAGAGTGAGTTGAAGCGGGAGTCTTTGGAAGGTGCTGCTACTCGAGAAATTCAGATTCCCCTTGATGGAATCGATGGAAAGTTTCGAGAGGGAGAACTGCGCATATCTGTTCGCGCCTTTGATCGGAGTCTTTGGAGTAATCGAGGTGAGCTTGAATTGAATCTCATGGTCGATTATCAATCGCCAGAGTTACAGGTTGTCACGACTCAGCACAATGCGCGAGTGGGTGGTGCTCAGCTCTTGGTGTATCGAGCCAAGGACGAGAATTTGGTCGAGTCCGGGGTGAAGGTTGGGCGGTATTTTTTCAAAGGATATCCTGCGCGACACCTTGATCCTGTCTTTGCTAGCTCTGACCTCTTTGCGGTTATATATGCGGTGCCTTTCCATGGTGATGCAGGACAACGCTATTCCCTCGTAGCGCAGGCAAAGGATCAAGCCGGAAACATAACCAATGAAGAATTCTATTCAAAAGAGTCGGCTGCCAGAGTTTCATCGCAGCAAGTACCACTCTCAGCTCTCTGTCTTCGTGGTCAAGTATCAGACATCTTTTTTTCGTCTGAAACTATACTGAGAGAGGCGGTTGGTGATGCCGAGATTGAAAGAATAGCGGCGCTTTCTGATGATCAGTTGCAGAAGAGCTCAAGTCAGTTTCGCCTTGTGAGCGAACAGTTGCGGATGTTTGATTCTGCCCATCTTGCTGAGCTGACTCGAGAGAGCGCGCCAATTTCTTTCGGTATGAAAGCTTTTCAGCGACAGAGCGGCACGGTGCGCCATGCGCATCAACAAAAGCTTTCATTCGTTACTGGGAGCTCGCTGGTCGGCGAGCTATGGCATAGCGGTTATTTTTATCGACCCCGCGGAGATAAGCCTGAAATAGTAGCTGCAAGTGCAGGGATTATCTCTTTTATTGAAGAGTTGGGAACGTATGGCACGGTTATTGGCATTGATCACGGACTCGGTTTGTTTTCGTTATACGGGAGCGTTGAAGAGGTGGCTGTCAAACCAGGTGATGCTGTTGAGGGTGGTGATATGCTTGGGGTTGCAGGCCGCGGTGCACTTGGTTGTGAGCGAGGTGCGTTGTTTGAGCTTCGAGTGCAGGGTGTTCCAGTTGAGCCGGCTGAATGGCTGAGTGAGAAGTGGTTCCATGGGCATATTAGTCGTAAGGTGGCTTCTGCAAAGCGGTTGCTCGGTCTGGCGGCACCCCGGTCTTTTTAATCGTCCTTTTTCTCTAGAGATGAGAGATATTTTCGATATTTTCGCCGCTAGCGGTCGTCCAACGGTATGTTTCCGTGCCACTATTTCGTATCATATCGAAGAATAGCTTTTTTGTTTGGAGAAAAGAGAGCGGTGAATCGAGTTTTTATCAGTCTCATCATTTTGTTTGCTGGCCTTGGAGCTATTCTCATTGTTCAGGCGATGCAAACATCTACTTCAAGAGTTTTTACGCCATCTGAACTTGCTAATCATTCTGAGGCTGTGAAGAGAATACGGATTGTGGGGAAAGTGGCACCTCATGAGCTTGAGTATCAAACGGAACCACATATTCAACTCTCTTTTCATATTCAGGATCCAGAGGGTGAGCGGGAAGAAACCGTTCCAGTTCAATACAATAAACTTATGCCGGATATGTTTGCTCCGGGACGTTCTGTAATCATCGATGGAGAGTTCGATGGGGCTATCGTTAGGGCTGAAAGTCTTATGACCCAGTGTCCATCGAAATATGAGCCTCCAGCGCCAACGAGCTCTCAAAAGAAACCGACTTCCCTCGATATCAGAGCAGAGTCGATATTGACACAAGAACGAGCGACTCAAAGTGAAAGCATAGCGCAGCTTCAAGGAGGCACATGAACCTCTTTGGTAATGCGTCTCTCGCTTTGGCTTGGGGAGCCACAATCGCAGGAATGGGATTTGCCATTAAGGGTGGCTATCCTATTTTGCGAGGAGCTCTGCCACATCCGAATCCTACGCATGCCTCCCTTCGTTCTTTAAGAATAGTAAGCCTCACTACAACTATTTCCTTACTGGCACTCGCATATGGATTCTTTACATCTGATTTTTCAAATCAGTATGTTTGGCAATTTTCTAATCGAGACATGCCCTCTTTATATCGAGTCTCTGCAATATGGGGAGGGATGGATGGATCGATGTTACTCTGGTGCTTTTTTCATGCGGTGAGTTGTGGGCTCGTAACATATCGCTTCTATCGGGTGCCGCAGCGAATTGCACCGTGGGCGTTGTTTGCTCTTCATCTTTCGCTCTTTTTCTTTTTGACGATAGTTTTTCTTGTTACGAACCCGTTTCGCTTTATTCAGGCTCCCTTCATTCCACCTGATGGGAACGGACTGAATCCTCTTTTGCAGAATCCATATATGGCAATCCATCCGCCACTTCTTTACCTGGGATTTACAACACTTGCTATTCCCTATGCGTTTTGTATGGGAGCTTTGATTTCCGGTGAGACAGGATTCGAGTGGATTCGGATCACTCGTCGATGGACTCTAACGGCATGGACATTTCTGACTCTTGGAATCTGTCTGGGAGGCTACTGGGCATATATCGAGTTAGGTTGGGGAGGGTTTTGGGCGTGGGACCCAGTAGAAAATGCCTCCTTTATGCCGTGGCTTACCGCGACAGCATTTCTTCACTCGGTAATGGTGCAAGAGCGGAAAGAGATGCTCAAGATGTGGAACGTATGGCTGATCGTGCTTTCCTATTTGTTAACGGTCTTCGGAACCTTTTTAACACGCTCTGGTATCGTACAGAGTGTTCATGCATTTGCTTCAACAGATGTTGGAGGCGTATTTTTAGCATATCTGATCTTTATCTTTGTCGGTTGTGTTGTGCTTACCTATCTTCGGCGAGATGCATTACGCTCTCCGAGAAAAATCGAAAGTATCTTCTCTCGAGAGACGGCTTTCTTGATGAATAATCTTGTTTTTCTGAGCATTCTATTTGGTACTTTTTGGGGAGTAATGTTTCCAGTTTTCTCCGAGGCCCTGACTGGCGAGAAGCAGGCAGTGGGAATTCCTTTCTTCAATGCCATTAATGTCCCACTTTTCCTTCTTATGCTTTTTCTTATGGGAGTTGGCCCACTCATAGCATGGAGAAAAGCATCGCTATCAGCCCTCAGGAAGCACTTTCTCGCTCCACTGATATTCGGACTGGCTGGAGGCTTGGCCCTTTTATGGGTAGGAATAAGTAGCTTTTGGGCAGTAACGTCATATGCGCTTTGTTTATTTGTGGGACTTACTATCTTCATGGAGGTCTATAGAACCTTCAAAGTGCATGCACGAAGTGATGGAGACCGTTCTGCAGTCAATGGGATGGCCCATATTTGGAAACGCCATCAGCGTCGATATGCGGGGCTATTCGTCCACGTAGGAGTTGTCATAGCGTCGATAGGTATTACTGCTTCAATGGCGCACAAAGTTGAAAGAGAGTTCGCCCTTTCTGTGGGCGAGTCGGTAACGATTGGTAGATACTTGCTCGCCCTTGATAAGCTGGATATTCGAAATACGAATAACTATCAGGCGCTATATGCGAATATTAGTGTGCGTGATCGACAAGATGAGCAACCAATCACAACGTTATATCCAGAACTACGCTTTTACAGGAAAAATAGCGAGACGACGACTGAAATAGCGCTCCGCAAGGGGTTGCGTGAGGATTTATATCTGGTGTTGGCTGGTTTAGATGATTCTCGGACAAAAGGCACTTTTAAGGTGTATATCAATCCCCTACAGGCATGGCTTTGGATTGGTGTTTGCATCATGGCTCTTGGAAGTATTCTACTGATAGGAACGGCGGGAGTTCCTTCGGTTGTCAAAAATGGAGCTCCTGAATGAGTATCTCCGTAGAAACTACTTTATCACTTCTGCTCGTTTTTGTTTGTGTCACTTATATCTCAGTGCCCTGGTTACGCTCGGTCATGAGCGAAGACCTGTCATCTCAGCAAAGAATGGACCTATCGCAGGATGCTCGACGAAAGGCACTCCTAGAGGAGATTGAATTCGAATATCATACTGGAAAGATTTCTCAAGAGAGCTATGAAAAAGGAAAGAGCGAAATAGAGAGTGTGACGAAGAGTGAAATTAGTAGTTACAGAGATTAAAAAATATTTCAATGACCAGCTAGTGCTTCACTGCCCTTCATTCGAGCTTGATCCGGGGGGTGCGTTGCTCATAACGGGAGATAACGGTAGTGGGAAAACGACTCTTCTTCGGCTTTTAGCCGGTGCGCTGTCAGCGGATCAGGGGAGTGTTTTCATAGAAGAGGGGAAAAGCCGCGCACTGTATGAGCCAGGCTTTTTTCAGTTCTCCGATCTTACCGTAAGTGAACACTTAGCATTCTATCGTGGTTTGTCCTGGAATAGCTCAGTACTTGAGGAGTATAGCCATTTGTTTGATCTTCAGCGGTTTTATTCCCACAAAGTAAGTGGGCTTTCGAAGGGATGGAAAGTGCGACTCGGCCTAACGGCCGCGTTTGGAAGAGATGCAGATTTGCTCCTCCTTGATGAGCCGCTCGATGGTTTAGATGAGGACGGACGTCAGATGCTCTCTGAATGTTTAGTGCGCTACCGACAGCGGAATTCATCAGGGTGTGTTTGTATTGCCTCTCATGAGCAGGAGTTCTTCTCGTTGCTCTCACCTACTCACTTGCCTTTGTGCGCACGAAAGAGCGAGCAAGTGGCATCATATGGCACAGGGAGTTCATGAGACATTCATTTGCATTATTCAAAAAAGATCTTCAGCTTGAACTTCGTTCTGGAGCGCAACTCTTTCCGCTTTTGACGGTTAGTGTGCTTCTCGTAGTTTTCTTTGCATTGGGAATCGGCGCGCTCGTTCATGATCAAGAGCTTCGCCGAGAACTTTATCATCCAATATTGTGGAGTATCTTTATACTTACGGGCTCGATGAGTTTTCTTCGAGTATTTGAGAGCGATCGAGAGGCAAAAATGCTTTCAGGATGTTTTGTTTTTGGTATTTCACCGACATCTTTTTATCTCTCGAAGGTAATATTTATAACAGGGCTCTTATTTGGAAACACTCTATTTTCCGCAGTCTTGTTAGCAGCCTTGCTTGATGTTTCTTTATCAGAACATTGGCAATCATTGATACTGCTTTTGGGCCTCGTTACGGTAGGATATTCCGCTCTTGGATCTTTCCTAACTGGTTTGATACTAGAACATCAGCACCGTCAGATTCTGTTTCCCCTCATTTTTTTACCCCTTCTCTTTCCGCTTTTCTTTGCGGTCATTGAAATTAGCCTTGTTATCTTTACCGCCGGAGGTCTTCTGAGTGTTGGTGGATGGCTTTCTTTGTTAATAGGATTAGCGACGGTGTATTTGCTGCTAGGCGTACTATTATTCGAGGTTGTCACAAAAAACTAAAGTAGAGGTACAAACTGTCATCGTCAGCCTAATTGAGGCAAATCTAATATCTGCGTGTTGTGTTGAGTGCTTGTTAGGAATCTCTCAACGTCTATCTTCGGAATAACCAGTGTGCTCGTATTTACGAGCGGATGACACTGCAATGCCTCTTGTAGCCAGACGTCGCGGTCGATAATTACTTGGACAGTTTTCTCCTCGTCATTAATGATGCTTAGGAGAGAAACTGCACCAGGCTCTATCTGAAGATAATTTTTTAAGCGCTCTGCCGATGCCAGACTTAGTTTTGACACCCCCAATATGTCTGCTAGCGCCTTCAGGTCAACGGATTTGTAATCAGCAACTACTAACAAGAAATGGTTAAGGCCTTTCCTATCTCGTATAAAAAGGTTCTTTGTTTTTGCACCGGGTAAGTTTGGGATGAGGCTATTGGCTTCTTTACAGGTGTATACGGCAGGATGGTCGAATCGTTTGTATGAAATCCCATTGTCTTTTAAGAACTCATAAATCTTCATAGCCTGAGAGGCTATCCAAGGCAGAAAAAAGAGTAAAGTAAAATAGGGCTCTTGTTTTGCGAGTTATAGGGTGATCAGAGCAGTCTCCATCGGATAAAATATCTCGAGAGCAAGGGACCCGCGTCTTGTATTCTGCGATTTGAGGGATTTTCACTTTATTGGTTGCGAATCCACGCAATTCTCCTAATCTAACGATGATGGAGCCGTGTACGTTTCAACATCTTGCAATATCAGAAGCACCTCTTTATGGAGGACTCTTCCTTGGATTTGATTTTCACTTCTTCTTAGCTGCTGCTAAATTGTTCTGGAGTGGGCAGGATCCGTATGATGTATGCAGTTATACCGCGCAGCTTCGAATCATGGGGCGAGAGATGGGCACAGGAGCGTTTTCCTTTCCTTTTCCCTATCCCCCGAACTTTCTTCCATTCCTGATATTTTTTGTTCCCTTTAACTTTATGCTGGCATGCTATGGATGGATTTCTCTCCTGATTCTCTCTGTGTTGGTTATTGCACATAAGCTTAATGAGATTTTCATCAAGAGAGATTCAGCTATCTGGGTCTTATGTATTATTTTCGTATTGCCACCTACGATACGAACAATTGTCTACGGTCAGCTATCTATACTTCTTGTTTTACTTTGGCTTTTTGTGTACGAGTTTAGAAAGAAGGAGAAGATGCTTTCGGCTGGTGTATTAGCGAGTATTGCTCTCGTAAAGCCACACTTCGCGATTGTTCCTCTTTTGGGATTATCATTATACGACTTGAAGAGAAAGGAGACTCTTTGGATACAAGGAGTGCTTTTGGGTAGTATGGCGCAGATTTTAATCTGCTACCTCATCAATTCTAGCGTTTTCATGAACTTTTACGAAACCCTTCCTGCAATCTATCAGAGTCACGCTGATCTTGCTTCCTCTTTACAATCATATTCACTTTTATCGCTTCTCCCTATTCCTCATTTGGACATCTGGTTTATGGTATTCGTAGTATTGCTCGTAATTTTTATCTCGCTTCAATGTCAAATGCCTGAAATAGATCGAATTTCTCTACTGCTTGTGCTCTCAACGGTTTTTTCACAATATCTTTGGCTACATGACTTCTTTCTTCTTGTTCCTGCCATATTTCTTTTTCTTCGAATATCAGCTTGTCCTTTGCCCCTTTGTCTTGGTGTTCTTACAACACTGATGTTTGCTAGCTCATATTATTTGTATCCGTCAGCGAACGAATATCTCGGGAAGTTAGTAGCGATTGTTCTTTTCGCTTATCTGCTCTTAAAGAACCAATCTGTGTTGCTACGACCTCAGAAA
>RFPC01000027.1 GCA_009926305.1 bacterium | reverse complement strand
TCAGCGCAATACTGTAGACGATTTGCTCAGCTTCGGTAAGTTTCATGCAAAGCCCTCACTAGCAACTTTATTGAGTCGGTTCAGCTCGTCTTCGAGTGCGGTGATGTACTGTTCCCGCTGTTCTTCAGAAAGTTCTGATGGTATTCGCATGAGCTCACCAGCAATCATTCGTGCCCGAGAGAACGGCTTGGGGATTACCATCCGGTCCCAACTCTTAATCCGCCACGACCTCTCATATCCAAAACCAACCGGTAGTATTGGAGCACCCGTTGCAGAGGCGATGCTGATTACTCCTGGTTTTGCCTTGTAAATAGGGCCCTTCGGGCCGTCTGGCGTAATCGCTAGGTGACACCTCTCTGATTCAATTGCTCGGCGCATCGCCACCAGTGCTCTTACTCCGCCCCTCGTTGAGGAACCCGCGATATTTCCTATCCCTAAACGCCCAAGGGTCTGAGCGATAATACGTCCATCCGCATGTTGGCTCGTTAGCGCTTTAATTTGTCGAGGGAGCAGGCGGCTATTGCTCATTGTACGTCTTGCCTCACGAAGGCTTTCAGAATCAATCCGATAGGCCCAAGGGGCCATAAGCTGGTCTCCATGCCAGATAACTAAGATAGCTGGCAGTCCAAGACTCCAATGTCTTCCTTGAATATCGAGCCCATGCTTCTCCCACCGAAGAGTCCAGTGAATAAAACGGAGAAACTGTGCACCAATAAACCCAAGAAAACAGACTCTCATTCTCTCTTCGCGAAAAATCTCCTTCCGATGCACTATCCCATCAGAAACCAACACCTCAATAACTCTTAAAGTTACAATTTTTCAGGGTAAAAGCGCTACTTGGAAATGCTACATACCTTAAATCATAACGGAACCAAATGAGGGAAAGCATGCGCCTTACCGAAAAATGGGCAAATACGGCAGAACCCGTAAGCAACGGCTATACCTGAATCGAAAGTGGTTCTGGCTCAAGCGGCTCGGCCCGAGGTGGCTCCCAAAGCGTCCCTTTACTTACGCAATCATGGAATCGCTCAAGCTCATCGTGAACAAGCACTGGATTGCCTCTACTCTCTTGCGCTGCCCATCCTACGAATGCTTGACATGCCACATAGTCAAGCCGAGCGAGCTCTTCATACACCACAGAAGCTGTCCTCGGTGGCAGACTAATAGAGTCTAAGTTAAGGCCAACAGCAAGGGGTGCAAAGAAATCCTTAGAAAACATTTTCCCACATCCATGAACCTGTTTTCCGTTCGCATGGCCAGCCTCAATAATATCGTGTATTGCCTCAAGAACAACTGGATGATGAGGCCCAAACTGTTTTGTCCACTCTCCTTTTGCATCAGGCGTATACCCTCTTGATGCTGCGAGCATATACTGCGTCAAATCAGAAGAGCCAATATTTACGAACTGCACCTCTTCAAGGATATGCTGAACACCCCTTACTGCAGCCGGAGTCTCAATCATCGAACCGATAGAAATATGCTCGACTGGAGGAAAAATACTTTGCTCAGCCAGCTCGTTCCGTGCCCTGCTAAGCTCCTTTTTAAACTCTCTCAGCTCCGCTGCGTGGGTCACCATGGGGACAAGGATAGCAACTGGGCCCTGTTCTGAAGCGCGGAGTAGCGCCCGAAGCTGAATTCTTAAAACTGCCCGAGTCTCCTCATTGAGCAAACTATGCCGAATACCACGATCTTCGAGTTCTGGATTTCCCTGAGAATTTCCTGTTTCAGACTTTTCTCCCCCCCAATCAATTAAGCGAAAGATAGGGGCTGCCCTATGTGAAGCCTCGACAACGGGCTGATAGAGTCGAAACTGCCCCTCTTCACTGTACTCAAGGTGGCGAGCCGTGATTACTTCTTCTGTGCGAAATAGTCCGACAGCCCCAGCACCACTAGGCCAAACTTTATGTATATCCGCTAATTCTTCTGGACGCAGTATGTTAGCGGAAAACTGAATAGGTTTCTCTCTACACCGAGTTAGCCCGTAAGAGGATGGAATCTCAACGAGCGTATTGGTTGCAGGTCTTCCTCCCTTTTCTTGATAGAATTCAGTAATCCAGTCCGATGTTGTATGCAGCCAGATACTCCCTGAGTCTCCATCCATAAATATATGGTTCCCATCAGCTATTTCTCCGCTTTTAATCTTCTCCGTAACCCCTTTCACATTCGTAATAGCCGCCCATCCGAAGGTCTGCGCTTGATCAGTCGCATGCGCCGCCGCCTCCTCCGTGAAAAAACCGAGGATATTTTCTTTCGGCAAAGCATGCTTCAGATGCGAAGCACTAAGACGCTTGCCTACTAATATTGTTCCAGGCGGAATAGGCGTAGCTGCTAAAGGCGAAACTATATTCGATTGAAATGACATCCGGAGGTCTTCAATCTCGCCTCCTCGCGCCTTAGCGTACGAGCCTTCTTCTTGTTTTTGCAGCGTTGCTACGGCCAGCTTTGAAACGATATATACCGCGTATTCAGCAGTAAATGGGAGCTCGCTTATGAAGCTCCTTGATAGAAACGCCTGTGCCTTATTGTACAAATCTTCCGTTATCATTAGGTGCGATTCAAATATTGCTTTATGCGTCTGAATCTCTTGATCAATATCAGACGGACTTTTTCCAGCCTCACCACCTTTTTTTTGCAGCTCGCTTTCCGTAGCTTGAAACTCTACTAACAGATCGTTTTTTGAGCGCTCAAATCCAATAGAGAGTCTCTTTTGCTGTTCTTCTAGAGTAGTTGGGCCATCAGCAAACTCTTCTTTATCCCATTTATCATCGAAAGCGGGTACGATTCGTACCGTCCCTTCCACCATCCCTTCATGCTCGCTCAGTCCAGAGAGCTTCGCACTGGCAAACGGTTGATTACGCGGAACAGGTTTACCACGTCCCGGATACTCTTCCGACCTTGGACCCGTTGCTTTACTTAAATCTGTATCGTTGGAACTACTGTCTATTGCTGACTGAGGAGTTTCTTCTTTCTTCTGTTCCACAAAGCTCTCTTCTTAATGGTTTACATTTCGGCGCGGATCACATCGAGCCACAACTCGAGCCAAACTTCACGCTATTTCGTTATGGAGATAAAACATCTGAAAGAACCCGAAAAAGAACTCACCCCCAAAAATATTGAAAAAATAGCCGTTAACGAGTGCAAATAAGAGACCATTCACACGAAACGAGAGAGAACCTCATAAGAAAATATATGTTGTAGAATCAAATACTTAGACTATTAGACCCCTGTCTTTGTCTCCTTCCTACCCCACGAGCCTAACAGCGAGCGATTCTTTACTCAAGTAAACCACGGTTCTTCATCACCACTGCTCCTGGCTTCTGGCCCTACCTGTACACTCTCTTATTCCTCAAGAGCAGGTTCTGACGTGGGGAGAGCCTCCGAGAAGGAATTGCTCTTCTTATGATATCAATGAGAAGACACAGGAATACGAAAAAGAGGAAGGGTTCTGTATAGTCACGGCGCACCACCCCTCTCTTGGCTTTTTTACCAGCAAGCCACTGGTCATCTGGTAAGGTATTCACAGCGCCACCAGTTCTCCTTGCTAGCTCATTTAATAACTCAATTTGTACAGAATCTGGTCGCATCTCATCACGAACATCCCCTCCCAGTTGAATCGTGATTGGCCCAAACTGCTTTTCCTCAGTAGTGCCAGAAACCGTCAGCGGAGAGGTGCTCCATACTTCTTTTGACACACGAACCTGGTATCTCCCCTCTGCAACTCGCTCAGGCACAAACTCTTGGGTGACTCCCGAGCCTTCAGTAATCAAAAGCGAACGGAGTTGCTCATTTTCTTCGAAAAGTATCGTATCCAAGACCAGATCTGCACCATCAAAGTACCAACGAAAATCATAATCTGGCTCATCAGCACTCCCCTGTTCAATTGATTCCTTATCAGGGAAAAGGAGCTCTCGCCAAAACTGCTGCAACGAACCCCAGCTAACCCACTTACTCGACCAGCGACCACTCATATCGGTAGTAAATGCGACGGTCTTTCCCATACCAAGCCTTCTCGTTGCTAAGAGGGGTTCGGCCTTTCCGCTACCCGTTACTAATAGCTCCACATATTCGGGTCGGCGTGCTTTGGTACTGACATATCCTGCAACTGAGGGATACTCCGTAAGCGATATCGAAAAGTCTTTTTCCGCTCGATCTGTTCGACGTCTGACAGAGTACTCTTTCGACTCCTTCATGGTATCTTCGCGCATACTGACTTGAACATCTGAAAGAAAAATTCGTGGCAACGCACTTGCATCACTCGTCTGATAAAAACTTCCCCCTCCATACTGCGCCATGCTGCGTAATAGACTGGTATCAACATCCGCGCCCATCATTACCGTTGAAACAGTAATGCCTTTCATGCGCATCTGCTGCACCAGTTGTAAGTACTGAGGCCCCCCGTCCGGTATGCGTCCGTCAGTGAGCACAATCGCGTGCTTTCGGCCTGCTGGAATATTAACAAGGCCACGCCGCGCCTCATCCAGCGCCGGATAAAGATTGGTCTTTCCGGCTGCATAGAGCGTAGCAATACGACTGATAGCCATATTCCTATATTCAGCTAGCCGTCGCAGTGGAAAAGCAATAAAGGGAGTAGTATCAAATCCGATAACCCCGAAATAATCTCCATCTTTTAAGTTCCGAACTACTTCTCGAGCCGCAACTTTCGAGAACTCTATCTTTTGCCCATACTTCATACTTGAGCTCTTATCTAACACAAGCTGCACCGCCACATTCACTCGCTTAATCTCTTTGCGAGGAATAAGGGATTCAACAGGTAAAAGAGAGTCAATCTCCGTTCCGACATACCCTCCAAGTCCAAAGCTGTTTTCGCCTCCTACGACGATAAGATGTCCACCAGCTCGAACGTACTCCGCTACTTCTCTCCGAACTGCACTCGGAATATCTTTATAAAGAACATTATTGAGCAGGACGGCTTGATACTTACTCAATGATGACATCTGACCCGCTTGAAGAGTCGTATCAACTTCAATGCTCATTCTCTCAAATAAGGTCTTAAGATAGCGACTCTCAATGTCATTCCGAGAAAGCAGTAAAAGATGTTCACCCGACTTCGTGTGAAGATACCACGTACGACTCAGAACGCTCTTTCCTTCTCCGTCAGGAGAAAATCGCACTTCTACTTTATCTTGCTCCTGAGAAGTTGATGGCAGAGAAAACGTTCGAATCTGATTCTCCCCGGGGCGTAAGACCATTTTTTCCTCAAGGATAATTTCTCCATTCATAGTCAGTACCAAGGTGCCAGCTTCCTTTGATTGGCTTCTCGATGAAAACGTGACACTACCTTCTACAACGGCACCTTTCTCTCGATGAAGCGGAAGAACGAGATTTTCAAGCACCACTTCCTGCTGACTCTTTCGAAGATCTTTCCGTATTCGCGGATAGAGTCGATTACCATTCTCCATAAGCAAAGAGATGATAGAACGAGCTGACCCAGCCGTCTCAACTCCGTCAGTAATAAGAACAATATCTCGGGATGGAGAGTCTAACGTCTGCTCAAGAGCCGCTCCGAGCGATGTCTGGCTGATCTCTAGTCGACCTCCCTGATTGAGTGCTCCCCTTACGCTCTGAACACCCGCGCCGACACCTCCCGCAAACGGCACAATCTCGTAACCTCGGCCCAGACGAGAAAGCTCCTCCGTTACAGCCTGAAGTTCTTTCTCAACGACATCCACGCTCATACTTTCCGAAATATCCACTAATATACGTACCGGAACGTTCAAAGATTCTTTTTGCTCCTCGTCTTTGCTTCCATACGGTCGTGAGAGAGTAAAGAGAAGCACACTGAGTATAAAAATTCTTAACCAAGAGAAGAATTGATTCTCCCTGAAATAGAAATAACGAGCGGCACTCCCAATAACTCCGACAGCCAACGCAAGATAGAGCAGAGCGCTATGTTCAACGCCAACAGGAATCATACGCCCCTCATAACATACTTCCGTGAAAAAAGTACGAGAGCACAATCGCAAAGTAACAACAGGAATGCCGCCCAAATGAGAAGAGTTCGTGTTGAATGCTCTCCGTCTCCCAGCTCTTCAGTCGCTAATGGAAAAAGCGCATCAGAGTCCCATTCAATAGTCGGCATGGTGTCAGAGGAAACACTAGGATTAGACTCTGCTTGAGCAAAAAAGTTCTGTTCGCGTACCGGATCCCCATTCGGAGAAAACAGTAACCCACGGTGAACTGGAAGCGGTTCCGAGCGAAGCAATACCCCCTCTTTATCACGAGCCGAAACAAATAAAAGCTCATTATCCGCAAACTCGGATGGCCATCGCACATTCAGCTCTCTACTCACCGCGTCTCCACTCGACGCAAGCCACTTCATCGCGTTTAAGAAAAATATTGAGCTAACAGGTGTTGTCCCATAATCCAGGGGGAAAATCTCAAAACCAAAGGCAACAATAGGACGGCGCTCAAAAATTCCAGCGAACGCGATAACACCAGCCTCCACTTCTATTAACGGAGCGCCCCACTCCGGAACTTGCAAGGGAATTACCTCATTAAAAGCAAGCGATTGAAGATCAAGATAGTCAAGTAATGGATGATTCGCCTGGGTTCGCAATACTTTTCCCGCTGGTCGAATGAGTTGAGCCAACTCAGGCTCTTCGACAACAGGCAAAATATAAAGTCCAGAATCAATGAATCGAGAGTGCCGCTGTTGATAGGAAATCAGAGAGCGAAAATTGTCTTCAGAGTTCTTAGGAGTGTCTTCTGATACTTCTACAAATTGAAGACTTGGGATCTTGGGCAAGCCTAACGTATCGATAGGCCTCGGCGAGTAAACCGCTATTTTGTTCTCTAATCCCCGCTCAGTAATGATCCATGCCTCGCTATCAGCCTCCAAAGAATCACTCTGTCCCGCAATCCGAAGATCAACATGATACGCGGCTCCTACAGGAACATTTTCGATCTGAAACTTATGTGATACTCCCTCCTTCATTCGCTCCGAAAAACTTTCAATGGTCTTCCAACGCGCCCGTTTTCCATTCGTGATATCAATGCGGCTAAGTGTTCCGGTGAATAGTGTTTCACTTCCGGTGTTTCCTCCAAAAAGCTTGGCCTCTCCTTCAATCCGTCGCTCTTTTTCAAGAAACTGAATCGACGTTATTGCAAGATTTGACGCGTCCTCTGTCTCTATCCGTGGTTCTAGGTTTTCAAAGTAGATAGTAGGCGCACCTTTGCCAAAGCCAAGCGCTCGATCAGAAGTAGTAATGATCTTTGTTATCTCAGCTCCTGAGCCCAGCTGATGCCCTAACGAGAAGAGCTCTCCCTCTGATGCTACCGGCTCGAGTTGATTCAGGGCACTGATTACCTGCTCTCGTGAAATCGGCTGAGAGGTTATTTCTCGAGAGGTTGGAGCAGTCGTAAAAAGCCGATATCGCGCAGCACTCGACTCAATTGAAAGACGATTCTTCATCTGCTCGATGCAGGACTCCAGCCGTGATTTACCGACCTCGTCCATATGTCCCATACTTTCTGATGTATCGACAACAACGGCTATGACTTCTTGATGTTGAAAAACTGAGATTCCGCTTAGCGCTGCTATCAAAAGAGCAAGGAGCAATAATTCAACAAAAAAACGAAGGGGGAGTCGAACCTTTTTTCGAAAGACGCTCTTCTCCTCGAGCTTCTCAAGAAACATGAGAGTTCCTAACCGTATTTTTTGTTCACTGCTATACTTTCGATATACAAAAAGGAGCGCGGCAAGACCTGGAAGAAGCAACATGAAATACCAGGGAGATACAATAGAAATCATGTTCTCAATACCCCCGCATTTGGGAGTTCATGGCAAAAGAAATCGAGAACCGAAGTAGCAGAAGCTAGTACGAAATATCGCATTTGATATTTCGTAACCAGCTTTCTGATATGTTGCTCATGCTCTTGATATCGGAAGCGATACTCGCGCAGCATTGATGGGGACCATTCAAGGTTAAGCTCTTGATTGGTTTCACTATCAACGAAGATTGCACGAGAAGAGGAAAGACTCGGATTTTCATCGTGTTCTCCAGTAACGCGAAAGAGGATGACATCGAGATTATGGGTATAGAGAAGCTCAAGCTGCCTTTGAATCTCTTCGAGCGGCGAACAGAAATCACTAATATAAATACAAACTCCAGGATATTGTATCTGCATCAGAAATTGCTCAATCCCTGCTGCATGAAGCTCTGGCATCACCTCAGGACTCTCTGCCAACGCATTCGCTAATGAATGAATAAATGCTGGCCCGGTACTCGGACCAAGAGCGATATGCCCAGGAACAGTAAGGTGAACTCGCTCATGCTGTGAGAGCGCAATATATAACATGCCAAGGGCCAGCTCTGACGCTCGTTTAAACTTTTGATCCACGACTGGATAGTGCATCGATGCAGTACTATCAACGAGACAAAAGACGGTCAGATCTTGTTCTTCTTGAAACTGCTTTACAAATAACCGATCAGTTCTGCCGTATACTCCCCAATCAATGTGACGCGGATCGTCACCAAGTTCATAGCGACGATAGTCTGCAAACTCAATTCCGTGCCCGCGCTTTAACGAAGCATTTCCCCCGTGACGCGTACCGAGAAAACGACGGCGCGAACGGAGCTGAAGCATCTCTAGCTGGCGCAAAAATGAAGGAGAGAGTATCTCAAAATCCGTCATTGCTTCATGGCCTCTACCGCTTTAAGGCATCTGCAATGATATCATCGGTTCGTACTCCATCTGCTTCAGCTTGAAAATTTAGAACAATTCGATGCCGAAGTGCAGGTATGCTGGCACGACGCACATCGTCTACTGAAATATGAATACGTCCATCACGAATCGCAAAAAATTTGGCTACAAGCAAAACACTTTGTGCGCCACGAGGGCCTGGGCCAAATCGGATATATTTTCGAGCAAGCTCGGTGCCATCATCTGTATCGGCTTGCAGCAGGCTCATAAGCCGCACCACAATATCGAGAAGAGGCTCTGGTGTAACCACCTGCCGCACAAGGTACTTCATAGAATTAATAATACTCTCGGCATTCTCAGTGAAAATAGCACTGGTTTTCGCCTCCGATTCTCCCGTTGTTCGAATAAGCACTTCCTTCAGTTCACTTGGTGCTGGCGCTGGAACCCAAAGCTTCATAAGAAAACGATCTAACTGTGCCTCCGGAAGAGGATATGTGCCTTCGAGCTCAATAGGATTCTGGGTTGCTAAAACAAAAAATGGCTGTGGGAGGGGATATGTTTTATTCAGCACTGTTACCTGCGCCTCGGCCATAGCCTCCAAAAGTGCTGCCTGTGTCTTTGGTGTTGCTCTATTAATCTCATCTGCGAGTACGATGTGAGAAAATACGGGGCCTGGACTAAACTGAAATCCACGCCTACCAGAGTCATCCTCCGTAAGAACTTCTGTTCCGGTAATATCACTCGGCATCAAGTCTGGAGTAAATTGAATTCTTTTATAATTCAGTCCAAGCGCCGCACTGATTGTTTTGATCAGTAACGTCTTCCCAATACCAGGCACTCCCTCAAGTAGGACATGTCCGCCACAGAAAATACCTGCCAAAGCTCCTTCAATAACGTTATTCAATCCTACAATCGTCTTATGAAGCTCTCTATCGAGCTGCGTATAGATATGTTGAAACTCTTCTAATGCACTAGAAAGTTTTGCGGAGTGTTCCATGAGCTTTTTCTCTCCTTTCACCTCAAGTAAAAATTACCGACTCTTTAAAATATCTCTATACTCTGGAGGAATTCTTTGTGTCCGAGGCCCGTTGCTGATTTCAGGCGAAGCAAGCTCAACCTGCTTCATATCTCGCAATGAGGATACCTCCTTATCGTTTATGGAAAACTGCCCCGTAGTTTCGGCATACTGAGAGTCAATTTTCTCTGTCATTGATCCTATCTGCTTATTTTCAAAGCCAACACTCCCCTCTTTCAACCCATTTCCCTGCTCATCACCCGGTCGACGGAGCTGTTGCTCGTCTTTACTCTGAACTGCACTCTTCGCTTCAGCTTCTTTTGCTTCCTCTCCAAGCTCTCGACTCTCCTTCGAATCATCGGGTTGCTGAGCAGCACTGTGTTCAGCAGACTCTCCAGTCTCTTGGCTCGTATGGTCAGAACTTCTCTGATCTCCCTCATCAGGCAACTCTTTGTTTGTCTTGCCAGCGTCATGGTCATTTGAATTATTCGCTTGCTCCCCTTGATTCTCGGCTCCTTCTTCTCTCGATTGACTCTCCCTTTTTTCCATTTTCTGCTGAAGGCCCTCTTCAAGACTCTCCTTCATCTCCTCAAGAACATCACTCACTTCATCAAGTGCACTCGCAGCTGAAACTTCGGTCGATTGCGGTGAAGTATCAGACGGACTTGCATCAAGTCCATTATTACCTTGCTCACTATTGCTGCTCCCTTTCCCCTCCTCTCCAGAGTCTCTTTCTCCTTTTTCGCTGCCTTCTCCATCATCCTTGCCTTCTTGAGCGCCACTCTGCTTTGTCTCAGACGCCTCTCCTTCACCACTCTCAGCCGACTGCTCACCTTGAGCATCACCACTATTCCCTTGAGTTCCTTGCTGCGCCTCTTGCTCGCCTCCTTCGGATTGACCCTGCTCACTTCCGGATTGCTGCTGTCCCTGTTCGCCCTGTTCGCCCTGTTCGCCCTGTTCTTTACCCTCCGAACTACTCTCTTTTTGCTGATTCGATTGAGTATTACTCCCTTCACTCTCTTCACGATCACCTTGCTGTGAAGTCTTGTCTTCTTCTTGTTGCTCCTCCCTGTCTTCTTTCGTATTGGAACGTTCAGGGGAAAAGTTAGGCTCGCTATCTTCTGTCGTCTCTTCTGGTAATGTCTCTATTTCCTCCTCTGGTTGAATTGCACGATAGAGCTCTGATACGGCACGAATATCACTAATTACACTATCAAACTGCTCTATGAGCGCATTGTCTGAAACATCACTATCTCTTAATGATTGCTGTAAATTCTGAAGTTTTTCTTGAACCAACTCGGGCATACGAGGATAACGACTTTCCAGCTCAGCAATCTCACTACTCATTTTCTTGCGAACAGCTTCAGTACGTCCTGCCTCTGAATTAAAGCCAGAAACAATTACCATTCCGAGGAAAAGGCAAGAGACGAATAGCCCGAGGCCCGTATACAAGACAGACGAATCTCGAGGAAGGTCGGCGGGAGAAAACGAATTCCCTGTCCGACGAAGCTGATCTGAAATAAGAGCAAACTTATCTGCTCTTTGAGTCAGAGCACGTCTGATATAAACATCCCAAAGCGCAACAAAGCGTCCCTGTGTATTCCACTGCTGATCGGCGATTTGAGCGAACTGTTCGCTTCTTACGATTCTAGCGCGATAAAACCTTGCAGCAAAAAAAATACCACTAGCAATAAAAAGAAATCCTATTCCTACAGCCATCGACATCAGTTCAAGACGAAAGAGGATAAGAATGAAAGAAATGCAAAGCACTAATACGGAAAGAAAAAGCAGGAGCGCGGCTAACTTTACCCTACGTTTTTGAGTGGTAGATGCAGTTCGAAGAAACTGAATATGTTGATCTTCTTCAAATACTTGCTGATCCATACCCTCTTTTTGAAAGCCGAATAGGCACCCGAGTCTCTATTCGTTCTTTGTCTCCTCAGAGACGAATATAATACTTCGTTCACCATCCCGCTCGTACTGAACAGCATCGGTATCTAGTGGAAAGAGCGCCGCCTCTATCGCATCTTGATCTGGATTCGTAATCGGTCCCGGGGGCAAACCATAATTCATGTATGTGTTGTACGGCCCAGCAACAGCCTTTAGCTGCTCTGCTGTTAGCCCCTCTGCATTTGGTGATCCATATAAAAGGGTTTCAAAATTTTCGAGCCTTAACCCTAATTTGAGTCGATTGTGCAATACGGCAGACACCATACGACGTTCGCGGGGCTCGGCCGTCACTTTTTGTATAATTGAAGCAATCGTAAGAATCTCATGGCGCGACATACGTAGTGCTTCCAACTGTTCGGTATACTCTTTTTGCCACTTCGACTCAGCTCGGAGAAGCAGTTCCCATAAAAGTGCCTGAAGGTCTGCAGGCTTTGATAAAGTCAGATCCCCAAAACCAAGATATCCCTCGAAACTCCCCGCTGCGATCCCTGCTCGGGCAAGTAGATCTGGCGTCCTTGTTATTTGCTCAAAGGCAAACTGAGAAATAATCTCTTCCTTGGTAAGAACAGCATCTATTTCTTTAATGCTACTTCCAGCGGCAAAACGTACCGTTCGAAGCAAGCGATCACCATTTTGAAACTTCTCGATAATCTCGGAGAGGGTAAGTACTGGACTCAGCTCGTATTCTCCTGGCACAAATGAAGATATCCCGCGAAGCGACATAAAAAGGCACATACTCTGAGCGCTTCTGATAATGTTGCGATCAAGAAGCAGTTGGCATATTTGCTCGGAGGTATCCTCAGGCTGAATCTGCACAATTTCCGTTCGTGTAGAATTTGCATCTCGCGGGTGAAAGAAGAGGTCTTGTAAATAAAAATACGTTGCAAGCCCTATGATCACGGGCACTATAAAATATGGAACGAGCTTAACTAAACGAAACATTCACTCTCCAAGGGCGCTTGCCTGTAATTCCTCTATCCTATACTTATTTTCATCTTCAAGGTATCGCCTGCCGATAATGAGCGCTGCCTGAGCATCAATCTCTCCAGTTTCCTTGAAGCGCATTCTCTTTTCAGAAGAGTTCGCTCCAAGTTTCTCCTCTGCTTCAACAGAAGAAAAAGACTCATCCACGAGATAGGTGACCAGAAGAGCCTCCGGATTGAATCTTCGTCTAATTCTCCTACAGAACTTAAGGATATCCTCTCCCTGCTCCGAAGACCTGCCAGACTCTTGATATGGATACCCAACGACGAGCACTGAGACTGCATACTGCTCGAGTAATGAAAGAATAACTCGTAAAGCGTGATTCTGAGCCCTGAGCACAGCCCCACATTCCCAAGTATGTCCAACCTCCTGAATATATGCTGATTGTTGCATCAACTCCGCACCAGACGTGCTCTGAGCCTTCTCTCGTGTGCTGCCTACAGGCCCACAACACACTGCGTATCCAATGAACTTGGACCCGATGTCTAATGCGAGAAAACGGCTGCTTTTCATAACGCTGTTTTACTATTATACTCTCCTCGGGGAAGTCTTCGGAAATACCAGTGATAAATCGTTCCGAACCGTTCTTCCCAGAAGTCTTTTATGACTATGCTCATACGGTAGGGCAGTTTCTCGGAAACCGACAGA
Organism: bacterium; assembly: GCA_009926305.1. Taxonomy (NCBI): domain Bacteria; species bacterium. The sequence continues at coordinate 17,998 of RFPC01000027.1, read as the reverse complement.
CAAAACAACCAGCGAAACAACCTCAGTAGGCTTTCGCTTGAATGAACGCTCAACGCCGGTTGAAGGAAAGAACAACGACAAAGGACAGAGATAGCGATGAATACTCACATAAGCTTTTTATACGCTTCTCATCCCCTGCTTTTCAGACACCCCCAGCTTTTTCAATTCCTACTTCTTGTGAAACACTTCACAACCCTCTTTAAGGGCCCAATTTCTGTTCTCAACTTACACCTGGTTTTATTCGTTTCAGGCAGACGCCGTCATCAATTTCTTCCATTGTCATTTTAACCATCCATGGAACATTATCTTAGGCGAGGAGTGATAAGACTTGTGAAACACTATAACGGAAAGCTCATTGGTATCTTTATCGGTCTCATCGCAGTACTCCAGGCACTGCTCTTAACCCCTCTGCTATTTTCATCCTCAAACGTCTCTCAATCTCAAGAGAGCCCTCAAGAGAGCCCTGAGACCATCAAAGCCGCATACCTCAACTGGGAGAGCATTGCAGATGAATCAACAAGAGAAGCACCTCGAATTCAAAGCCTAACACCAACAACCGACTCAACAGTCGATGCGCCGGTGAATCCATACCATGACAAAAAGGCAGAAGATCTCATTATCGAACAAGAACAGGGAACTCCATCACCGTCGGCTCCGACAGCTAGAACGTATACCGTTAGAACTGGGGATACACTTTCACGTATCTGGAACGAACATGGGGGAGAAACCGCTCTTGCAAATAGAGCGGCAGCAGCATTCCGAAAAGCAGGGGTTCCACTTTCAAGCCTACGCGCGGGAGAAGAGATTGCGCTAACAGTCAGCTCTACTGGTATAATATCAGAACTGAAAAAAGAACTCAGTAACGGACGAGTCCTCCTCTTACGCTTAAATGAAAATGCATATGAGCCCCAGATTATTGAGCCAGAAATAATTACGACCCGTCGAATAGCATCGGGGACTATAGATCATTCACTGGCAACATCGAGCCTCTCAGTTGGAATCCCCTATGAGATTATCGATGAATTTATCGACCTCTTCAGTGGAAGAATCGAGTTCAGTAGAGATACTCAACCAGGCGATAGCTTTACGGTCATATACGAAGAACGGAGCATCAAAAACGGCAAAGCACTAGCACCCGGTGTCATTCACGCTGCTTCGTTTATGAATCGTGGCGATCTGGTCGTTGCAGTCAGGCATGTCGATAGCAACGATGAGCCGCGGTACTATGACCGCCAGGGAAAAGCAATCGGCAACCACTTTCTACGATATCCAGTAAAGTTTACTCGCATCTCGTCACTTTTTAACAAGGGACGCTTTCACCCCGTGCTCAAACGCCGCAGACCTCATCACGGTGTTGATTTTGCTGCTCCAACAGGAACACCTGTTCGAACCGTCGCTGATGGAATTGTTGAGAAGGCCGGATACTACGGCGGCAATGGGAACATGGTCAAAATTAAACATGGCTCGAAATATGCCTCGGCTTATGTGCACCTGTCTAAAATCTCCAAGGGCATTCGTGCAGGGACACGAGTGAAACGAGGTCAAGTTATTGGCGCTGTCGGCTCCACTGGACTTGCAACTGGCCCCCACCTGCACTACGCATTTTATGTGAATGGACGCTATGTTGATCCAATGAAAATCAAACTCCCACAACTCCCGAATTCTTACGAACCAATACCCGCAGAATTCCTTCAAAAAACCCTCTCAGAACTTGAGCACCAACATGAACAAGTTCAAATCGCCTACTCTTCAAAAGGACAACAGTCTGTATCAGGCGGTGTATAAGAAATGGAACCCGATACCTCTTCTTCAAATGCGCCACGCGTTGGTATTCTCTGCATCGGGAATGAAGTCGTAGATGGAAGGATATTAAATTCCAACGCATCATGGATCGCTCAAGAACTCATTCACGCAGGATTTCTTCCACAACTTGTCACGACGTGCCGAGATGATCTGTCCGAGATCACTGAAGTGCTCACATTTCTGTCGAAGCATGTAGAATTTTTAATCACCAGTGGTGGACTTGGACCAACTACTGATGACCTGACACGCCAAGCTATCAGCCACTTCTTCGATAGACCCCTTGTGCTGTCAGAAGAGGAGCTTGGAAAATTAAAAAATTTCTATCGCAAACGAGGTCGAAAGTTTGATAATGCCAACAATATTCAAGCTCACTTTCCTGAAAATGCTCGAGTTATCCCAAATCCCAATGGCACCGCACCAGGATTTATTGTCTCACGAGATGATACGTTCTCGATTTGCTCTCTTCCAGGAGTGCCACGCGAACTCCACGCCATGATTACAGAGACAGTACTCCCTTTCTTCTTAGAGCAAGCTGGCTCAAGAGTATGCATCCCTTCATTTCAAGAACTACAACTTTTTGGAATTCCAGAATCAGAGGCAGGAAAACGTATCGACCGCTTACCCCTTCCAAATGAGATTCGAGTTGGCTACCGCCCTCATTTTCCCGAACTTCAGGTCCGAGTTGAATCTCCAAATGGCGGAGAAGAACCCCTGAAGCAAGCAGTCACGCTTATACGCGAGGAGTTAGATGAGTACGTTTTCAGCATGCAAGCAGAGACATCTCTTCCTCAAGTTGTCCATGAGCTTCTCTCAGCGCACGACACAACCCTCGCCGTAGCAGAATCGTGTACCAGTGGATTGCTAGGAAAACTCTTAACGGATTACTCAGGTGCCAGTGCCTATTTTTCAGGTGGAATACTAAGTTACAGCAATGAACTGAAGGAGAAGCTGCTCGGTGTTCCCAACGAACTTATCCAAACTCATGGAGCGGTAAGTCCTCAAGTCGCACGCGCAATGGCGACAGGAACTCGTGAACGGTGTGGATCTTCTATCGGAGTTTCAATAACAGGAGTTGCTGGGCCCAATGGTGGGACAACAGATAAACCGGTAGGTCTTTTTTACATCGGAATCGCCTCTCAGGGATATGAAGTAGCACTTGAATTTTTCCTTCCCACAGACCGAGATTACGTGAGAATATACAGCGCTTTCTCGGCGCTTGATTCTATAAGGCGCTTTCTGCTTGGGCTCCCCTTTCTTGGCAAAACAGTTGAGCTTCCCTGATCAAGAGAGCATGACCAACTTTTAACTCGTGATTACAAGAGCTCGCCTCTTGCTCCCTCGCTATCGGGAGCGCGTCCCGCTGCTATCGGAGCTGCTCCATCATCTGCGCCCACTGTTCGAACAACAAGGCTTGAGGACCATCGCTGAGCGCTTCATCAGGATTCGGGTGAAACTCAACCATAACACCATGTGCTCCAACAGCACGTGATGCATAGACAAGGGGAACGATAAGATCTCTTGTCCCTGCAGCATGAGAAGGATCGACAATAACTGGCAAATGCGATTTCTGCCGAATCACTGGAATAGCGCTCAAATCCAATGTATTCCGAGTCGCGTTCTCAAAGGTGCGTATCCCTCGTTCACAGAAGAAGACCTGCTGGTTGCCCTGGGATAAAATATATTCAGATGCGTTCAGAAGATCATCAATACTCGAACTCATTCCCCGCTTCAACATCACCGGCCTCTGCGTACGACCAACTTCCTGAAGCAATGTAAAGTTCTGCATATTCCGGGCGCCGATCTGAATAATATCAGACTTCTCTGCAACTTTATGAACATCCTCAACCGCCAATACCTCAGTGACCACAGGAAGATCGTAGGTGCGTCCAGCTTGGACAAGCAGCTCCAGCCCGGCATACCCCAATCCCTGGAAACTGTATGGCGAAGTGCGCGGCTTAAAACATCCACCACGAAGAACATGCCCACCCGTTTCCTTCAAGTGTTTTGCGCATTGAAAGATCTGCTCTTCCGTTTCGACAGAACACGGACCCCCAATGATGACAAATGAGTCTCCACCAATACGGACACCACGCACATCAATAACGGAGTCCTCCAACTTATAATCTCGACTATAGAGCTTCGCATTATCAGTCTTGCTTCGAGCCCCCTCTTCCTTAGTGCTCACTCGCGCCTTTTCTCGCGGTATATGCGGAATACTTGCTCCATCTGTTGGAGTTTTCCCATGTGGAGCAACCTCTGTCTTAATAATATCGCTGCTTGGATAACAGCCTAAGACTTTCAAAAATCGAGAATGGCGGCGAACTTCTTCAATGACAAAACGAATATGATCACTCTCTGCATTTCCCTCGAAATCAAGATAAAACATCTCTTCCCATGGATTCCCGAGAACAGGTCGAGATTCTAACTTCGTAAGATTCACCTTGTTGTCTTGAAATACTTTCAGAGCATCGACAAGCGCCCCGGGCTTATTTGCCGTAGCAAGAACAACGGATGTCTTACACGGAACTCGCTCATCAATTCGAATTGGTTGCCTTGCAACAATAAGAAAGCGAGTAAAATTATCCGTCTGATCTGCTATTCCACGCTTTACGATATCTAATCCAAGTAATTCAGCAGCCTCCTCACTCGCAATCACAACAGAGTCTTTTGCATTTGTTCTCCGCAACTCTTCTACCGTCTCATTCGTATTGAAAGACGTCTCTATCGGCACATCAAGATCCGATAAAAACCGTCCACACTGAAGAGCGAGTTGTGGATGGCTGTATACCCGACGAATGTTACTCTGCTTGGTGCCAGATAAGCCGAGCAAGCATGGCGTTATACGATATTTTTCCTCGCCGACAATAACGAGGCGAGTTTTCTGCAACAGATCATAAACTTCATTAATCCCACCTGATGTTGTATTTTCAATGGGAAGAACGCCGAGATCAAAATCCCCACGCTCAACCATTTCAACGACCAGTCGATAAGAAGTACACCCATTAAAAGTAACCGGGACACCTACACGCGAAAAATACTGCTCTGCTGCAAGATGACTAAATGAACCCTTTGAACCCTGGAATCCAATGCGCTGAATCTCAACCTCTTCACCAGTTTTTGAGTTCAGTTTCCTCTGGAGAAATTGCTGCTGGTATCGAATAGAGTCATCGATAATCTCGTGGAAGATTCGCGAAACGAAATGCCCATCAAGCTTACGCTCCCGCCCGTGCTGGAGCCTCAACGAGAGAAGCTTCTCTTCTCGATGCTGGTCCCGTATCGGACTGTGCTCAGCGTACTTCACCTCAGCTGCGGCAAGACTCTTCGCCCTGCGTTCAGCAAGTAAATCAATAAGCTGTTGATCCAGCTCATCTATTTCAGTTCTTAGTGATACCAGTCTCTTCTGATCGTCTTCTTTCTTGTCTTTCATTCGGTTACATCCATCAGATAGAAGTAATGCCAAGATGCGGAAGTTTCTTATCCAAGTCAATCACCCACAAAGATATAGATGAGAAGCTATTGACGAACCTCACTTCTCCTTCCACAGTGCTGGCATGACGACAAACCGCACAATCTCCCCCTGTCCCTCTGCTGTCGAAATCGGCTCCTACCCTATTGCAGAATTCATGGAACGAAAACACGAGCTCCTCAAGGCAGGGAATACCGTATATGACTTTGGACCTGGCGATGACACCCTTCCCGTTCCTGAGATTGTACTACAAGCAGTCCGTGAGCATCTCTCATCAGAATCTCGATACCCCCTCGTCAGGGGTTTTGCTGAACTTCGCTCGGCTATTGCCAGCTATCTCGATAGACGCTTTCGGGTCTCAGTCTCCGAAAAAGCTATAATTCCTGTGACGGGGTCAAAAGAGGGGATTTACCATCTCCCTGCGCTCTTGATCGATGCTCACAGTACGCGTCGAAAAGTACTCGGTCCAGCTCTCGCGTATCCACCCTATGTTAAGGGCACCTTGGCTGTGAATGGCGAATACGTCGCGATTCAGGGAGGTGCTGACGAGGAGTACCTCCTTGAGCTCGGCGAACTCCCCCCAGCTCTCTTGAATGATGCTGCCATTGTATACCTCAACTATCCTCACAACCCGACTGGCAGTGGATGTACACTTGATTACCTCAAACGCCAAGCAGAGATTGCAGCTCAGTACGGAATATTGCTCGTCTCCGATGAATGTTACGCTGATATCTTTTTTGATTCTCCACCGCCATCAATCCTTCAAGTGGCTCAAGAAGGAGTGCTGGCTTTTCACAGCCTCTCAAAGCGAAGTGGGCTCACAGGATATCGAAGCGGATTTGTAGCTGGTGATTCGAAGCTTGTTGATGCATATGCTCGAATGAGAAATTCAATTGGAACAGCTCCGCCAGAAATGATCATGCATGCCTCCGTTGCTGCATGGAACGATGACCACCATGTTCATTCAAGAAGAGAAGCACTAAGACCGATCCGAGAAAGATTCATTGCCTTTTTCAACGAACTTGGTCTCGAATATCTCAAAACAGATGCCACGTTTTACTTATGGGCAAAAGCTCCCGAGGGGCACTCTGGCATGTCCTATGCTCAATCGTTGAGGGAAAAAGGAATATTTATCAGCCCTTCCTCATTCTTTGGCTCTGGCTCAGATGAATGGTTTAGAGTTTCGCTCGTACTCTCACTGCAAGATTGCGAAAACGCGTTCCAGATTTGGCGTACGGTATAACCAAAATCCGCACCAGCATGGCTGAAAACTCCGCAAATGCATATCTCACCAAGAGCTTCTCTTGATCAGAGCTGTTTTTCCCTGACTTTTACTTTGCCCTCTTTCGTGATTTCAGATATTCCTAAATAACAATAATCATTTGAGATTTGGGGTATCCATGAAGCGCTTACATCTGATTACGCTATTAGCTTTACTGTTCATTCTCTTCTCTGGTTGCAACAGCTCAACGGTGGATGAAGCGCTTGAGGTGATTAAAGACCCTGGTGATGCGCTCGACTTAGCTGACGGCGTTGATAGAAAGCCCATAGACCTCCAACGATTCGGGCTCAATGCATTCTCTAATCAGGCGTTCGCCGGCAGTATTTGCAACCAATTTTCAGAAATCAAAGACACGCTCGGAATCACTGCTGTTCGAGTCCTGTTCAATTGGGACGATAACGTACAACCAACACCAAACAGCAACATTAACTTTTCATTCTATGATGATATTCTTGATTGCATACCAGCTGGAATGACAGCATTAGTCATTCTCGCCGAAACGCCATCTTGGATGGCGAATAGCTCTGAATGGGAGAATGGCAATCCAAGGCTTACCTTCGCAAACCGTTGGGCAAGAGTAGTTGCTCGAAGATACGCTGGGAATCCGAAAATTAGTGGCTATCAGATCTGGAACGAACCAAATAATGCTGCTTTTCCATCCAATGCAAGGCTTTCCGTGCTTCAAGACCCGCTGAACTTTGTCGAGCTTACTTCCTTTGCCAGTCAGGCTATTCGAGATGAAGATTTGACAAAGCTTATCGTTAGCGGAGCTACCACTAGCATTGCGCAAAACTATCCTAGCGCGTTGAATTACAATAAAATCTTAGTTGATGCTGGTATCCTTACTCTTGTTGATATCTATGCAATTCACTATTACGGTACAAATTTCGAAAGGCTCGTCGGAGATGTTGATGACTTCCTGAAGACAATCTCACTGCCCATCTGGGTCACTGAATCTGGTAAAACCGGTGTGAACAATCAACTCGAATATGCGGAACGCACTCTTCCGTTTCTTCGCGAACGAGTAGGGGGCATTGATAGAATTTTTTGGTATCGATTTGCTGAAGATCTTCCAGCAACCGAGTCCTTTGGTCTACGAACTCCAGATCCAGATTTTCCAGTCTCAGACCTCTATATCTACCTTGCCAATCTCTAAGTGGCCTTTGCGGCCGTTGCTTGTTCCGCAACGGCTCTCACTACTCGTAGAGAAAGCCTGTTAGGTTTTAATACCGAGCGCCGTCTACCAGTTGCCAAAGCTGGGGCGAGGAGTGCAAAGCGTCCTAACAACCAGTGAATACGGGTTTTATTACGGCAGAAAAATTAATGGAGATAGCATCTTAGGAAAACTGCTCACAAAAATTTGACCTAGTTTTTCTAGCATGCTCTTTTAAAGAGGTGAGCCGCGTTGATTACACAACAGCGGCACTATGGTGGAAGTATTGAATATGAGCGAGCGACTAAACGGAGAAATTGTTATTATCGACGATAAGCCACAGGGGCTCCAAAACTTGAGAAAACTTCTCATTCTGGAGCGTTTTGATACGGTAATCGTCGGGCAGAGCAAATACGCGTTTTCGGGCGAACAACCAGGTGCTGGCCAAGATTCTCCAGATTCTCAACGGTCTGTAGGTGACGCTCAAAACAATAGCAGCATACTCTCAGCAGGAGATCACCAGAAAATTTTTATCATCTCCCTCGATCTCAAATCAGAGAATCCCTTTACAGTGCTCGATCAATTGCAAGCGAATTATCCAGAAGCTCGCTACGGATTCATCGGAACAACCTTTGATTCAAAGCAGGCTGAGGACTTTTTCGCTGCTGGTGTAAATGCGTTCTTCAGTAAGCCAATCAGTGTCGACAAGTTTCTAAGCTGGGTTACGAATTCAGAAACAGTAGCCATTGACGTGCATTCCGCCACATCAAACAGGGCAGCCTGAACATAATTCATCGAGCGCTTCTCGTCTCCTGAATCAGCCTATTTTTGCACAGACTCATTGCACAAAGTGCGAGAGCACTCGCCCGATAGCAATGACTCGCTATTACAATCTTGCGGTATCTCGCCACCGCCCACTACACTACCTCAGTAGATTGAATCAGTAGACATGCATGACAGTGTCGCTCCTCGGATGAATGTATCTCCCAATAGCACCGACCATGAGCTCTAAAGAAGTAATGATAAAAGATCGGGAGCCCGACTTCCTGTATTTAATGATGAGCGCAATATTTATTGCCTCACTTGTTAGCTGCAATCTGATATTCCAAAAGTTTTTTGTCTGGAATCCCTTTGGACTATATCGATTCGAAATCTCCGTAGGAATACTACCCTATCCAGTTACTTTTTTGGTCACGGATCTCCTTTGCGAACTCTATGGGCGTCGTGCGGCAAACCGAGTAGTACTCTCGGGCTTTATCGCCTCGATCTTCATCTCATGTGTTGTATTTTTAGCACTTAACGTACCAGCAACGGAGTGGTCTCCAATTGACAATGCTCTATTTGCCAAGGTTTTTGGCTTAAATGGCCCAGCGGTATTCGCTTCGATGACCGCCTATCTCTTAGCGCAACTTATCGATGTGCGACTTTTTCACTTTTGGAAGAGCGTTACTCGTGGCAAGCATCTCTGGTTGCGAAACAATTTTTCAACGATGACATCACAACTTGTTGATACCGCTTCAGTCCTCTTCCTGCTCTGCCTTACAGGAGTTATCGAATGGAGCCATTTTTTACCGCTTCTCGAAAGCGGCTATCTCTTTAAAGTGCTGGTCGCACTGTTTGATACTCCCTTGCTTTACCTAGCCGTATTTCTCGCACGAAAACGAAAGACACCTATCGTGACATAATGCCCGTCACAAATTTCTGCTAAATGCCAACCTACACCTCTTCCGAGTACCAAGCGGTGCGGTCAGTAACGACTCTAAAACACTTGTTGAAAGACTCTTACGAGGATGCTCGGCATTTCCCGTGTAAACATGAAAACCACCCCCATTAGTTAGTGAAATCACTGATGTTCTTGTCAAACCCTCCTTAGCAAGGCAACCTGTTAAAGAAGGCTGTTGGTCATATAAAGTATTAGGAGAGAAATATCTCTTGGAGCTTCTTAAGGCTTTTTCTCATCTTATCGATGAGCTCTATACACAAAGAAGAGGGAACATATTGTCTGAAAAAACGAGTCAAAACGGGAAAACCGCGACCCACAAGGGGGCAGACTACAAGGAAGCCGTTATCCCAGTAGAAGACTCAAGCACAGTTTTGGCAATTGCGGGAGAGAGAAATAGCCAGCTGAAAAAGCTTGAGCACCTCCTTGAACTCAAAGTATCAGTTGTACCAGAGGGATTCTTTTTAGCAGGAGCTGATAGTGATGTTGGGCTTGCGATGGATCTCCTTGAGCAGCTCACAGAACTTGTAGGACGAGGCGAAAAGATATTTTCTGGAGACCTTGAACGATGTGTTCGAATGCTCTCTTCGAATAAGAATCTACGTTTAGAAGATCTTTTTCGTGATCAACTCAAAATTGCAGGTCGAAAGCGAGTAATAGTCCCAAAAACATTTCGTCAGAAAGAGTACATCGAAGCTATTAAAGAAAACGATATTGTATTCGGGATTGGCCCAGCAGGTACCGGGAAAACCTATCTTGCTATGGCGATGGCCGTTTCCGCTCTTTTACAGAAAGAAGTGAAGAGGGTGGTTCTTTGCCGACCTGCCGTTGAAGCGGGAGAAAAGCTCGGCTTTTTACCCGGTGATATGGCTGAAAAGGTAAATCCATATCTGAGACCACTCTACGATGCTCTGCATGATATGGTTGACTATGACAAAGCCACAGAGATGGTTGAACGGGGACAGGTTGAAGTTGCCCCCCTTGCCTTCATGCGGGGAAGAACCCTGTCAAACGCTTTTGTAATCCTTGATGAAGCTCAAAATACGACTTCAGTTCAAATGAAGATGCTTCTTACCAGACTAGGTCGTGACTCTAAGTGCCTGATAACTGGTGACATAACCCAAATAGACCTGCCTCGTGGGACGAACTCAGGGCTTTCTGAGGCGATGAGACTCCTCAAGGGCATTCAGGGCATCTATATGGTACACTTTACTGAGGAAGATGTAATACGGCATCCTCTCGTATCTCGTATTATCGAAGCATACGAAAAGAAAGATGCAGGAGAAGACGTCTTCAGGCAAACTACTCCGAAACGGTCCTGATTCATTCGGTCGGCATCTCGGTTTCAGTCTCGAAAAATGGAATCGATACTTCGGTAATTCGATTAGGGAGGGGCAATCATGAAAAATACTATTTCTTACGCTGGAGCATACTGCTCGTAGCTCGCTCCGCTTTTTTCACTATTTAGAAAAATATGTATGAATGTATATTTTGAAAAATCAAACTCTTGTTTTCTATGCCCTCCTTCGCGTAAGCCAGAGCTCGTGAATACAAGTAAGATTTGATGAATACGAGTATGGATACACAGAGTCAGAATGCAACACCTCCAATAACAAAGTTTCGGGCATTTACCGGAATCGTTATTGCGATGCTCTGCGCGGTATCTGCGGAGTTTATTCTCGGGTCACTCAGCGCAGAAGATATTCTTCCATATGCGAAGAGCGGACGCATGGCGCTCACGTTCTTAACAATCTATACACTTCATCGTTTTGCACTAGCGAGCTTTAGCCGCTATTCACCGCGGCTTCGAGATCTGACAGCAATTGGCACTATCTTTATCGGGACTTTACTCATTGTCTGGATAGGACGATTTATCGCTCTTGCTGGAACTGACTATCTGAAGGGAATGGGCTTTGACCTTACAAACGGGCCTTTAGCCCTTGAATTTGCCATTCCCTTTGCGGCAGGAGCGCTTCTCCTTCAAGCCGTGCTGGGAATGCATGTTGGAATGTTTTTTAGTGTAGCGCTATCAATCACCATGGGAGTCTACTCTCCAGACGCGCTTGTTGAGGTTCCCTTTATTCTATCAACAACACTCATGGCTTGTTTAAGCCTTTCCCGATTTCGGTCTCGTTCTGCTTATATCAGAGCTGGCTTCAATATCTCATTAGTGAGCCTTCCTTTCGCGCTCTCTGCTATTATTCTTGAAGGGGCGCACCATCCACTGGATGTTATTCTACCACTCGGAGCCGCACTGCTTGGTGGTATCTTATGCAGTTTTGTAGCAGCTGGAGTTACACCGATCGTTGAAGCGATTGGAGGATATGTAACGGATATGCGTTTACTAGAGATGGCGACTCTTGATCATCCGCTCCTAAAAGAATTGAGTATTCAGGCTCCCGGAACATGGAATCATTCCATGGTAATGGGAATGATGGTTGAATCGGCTGCGGATGCAGTTGGAGCGAATCCAGTATTGGCGCGTGTGGGAGCTTACTTCCATGATATCGGCAAAATGAAAAAGCCACTGTATTTTGTAGAAAATCAAGTTGGCACTGAAAATCGACATGATAAACTTAGCTGTTCCATGTCTGCACTGATTATTCGCTCTCATGTCAAAGATGGTATAGAGCTGGCGAAAGCACACAATCTTCCTACCCCAATCGTGGACATGATTCCCCAGCACCACGGGACATCTCTGATCGAGTATTTCTATCAAAAAGCGAAAAAGGAACTACAGGAAAGTTCAGAAGAGGGTGGAGGAAGCGTTGATAAGAGCCTTTATTCCTATCCCGGGCCAAAACCGCAGACAAAAGAGGCTGGAATCCTCATGCTTGCTGATGGGATAGAGGCAGCAGCTCGTACGATTAAAGAACCAACCCCAGATCGCATCCAGGGGATGGTTCAGAAAATGATCAACAAGGTTTTTGCTAGTGGTCAACTGAATGAGTGTGATTTAACACTTAAGGATTTGCACCTCATAGCAAGAAACTTTGTCCGCATCTTAACAAGTATTTATCATCAACGTATTGCCTACGCAGAACCTGCTGAAAAAGGGGTAGCATCATCAACCAGCACTACTGAGACAAAAAGTTCAGAGACAAAAACGAGCGATGGTGAGGAAATCGAAAGCGAGAGCGCTCAGGAAATTATTTCTCAGTCGGGAAATAAAGAACTCAGCGATAACACGGTAAAAATCGAAAGCACTTCTCTCACCGATGCTCCGAGCTCAAGCTCTGTAACAGAGCAAACAACTTCTGAGACGAACAATCCTTCACCAGGAAAGGAAGAGGAAGAAGAAGCTCCGCGAAAAACAAAAGAAGAGGATCTGAAGCGGCTCGGTATTACATGATGAATAATCAACAAGGAATTCGGCAGTGGAATATTGATATCACTAGCGACGAACAAGCCTTTACAAAGCACGAGGAGTGCATACGAGCATTTCTACTGGATTGCCTACAAGAATTGTCAGATGAGCCTATCTCCAGCGCAATCTGCCATCTTAGCGTGCTCTTCACCTCCGATCCGGTTATTCAGGAATTAAATGCGACATATCGTGGCAAAGATCAATCAACAGATGTTCTCTCTTTCTCTCAACTGGAAGGGGATTCGGTCCTCTCGCAAAGCCTTGGTGATATCGTCATTTCACTCGATAAAGCCAAACACCAAGCCACGGAGTTCGGAGTCACCATCGCTCAAGAACTCTCTCGACTTCTCGTACATGGCTTACTGCATCTCTTCCTCTATGACCACGAGAATGTCTCTGAAGAAGAGGCTATGAAAATGTTTGAGAGACAAGATGAGCTTCTCCGTAAACATGAAATTGCGCATTTAGCTCTTTAACTACCTTCCTGTTCCAGATACTCTAGTGAATATGAATACGTTACCCGATCGGTCTGAGATCAAGTCACAACTTCCCCAAGTCCAACAACGCATTGAAGCGTTGAGGGGGTTTCTTTGACGTCCCAACGAAAGCGCGAAGACTCGAGGAACTCGAGCTACAGACACAACAAAGTGATTTTTGGGAAAACCAAGAAAAGGCCCAATCAGCCCTAAGAGAAAGAGCCTTATGTCAAAAAGCGCTCGATACGATGAAATTAATCGATGGGCTATACGACGACGTGGGAACAGCGTTAGAGCTCTCGCTTGAAGAGCCTGAGCTAATAGAGGAAGCACATAGCTCCTTAAGCAAACTCCAACAGCGGCTTAGCGACGAAGAATTTTTCTGTAAAATGAGCGGGGAGTTCGATCGCTCTAATGCCATAGTAGAATTCAACGGCGGAGCTGGTGGCACAGAGTCTATGGATTGGGCAAACATGCTCCTTCGTATGTATCTCCGATGGGCAGAACGAAAGGGGTTTCAAGTTGAAGAGCTGGAATATAATCCAGGGGAAGAAGCCGGTATCAAAAGCGCCACAATTCTTATAAAAGGTGAATATGCATATGGGCATCTTCGCTCTGAACAGGGGGTTCATAGGCTTGTAAGAATATCTCCATTCGATTCAAACGCACGGCGACATACCTCCTTTGCATCAGTCGCTGTTACACCCGAGATAGAGGAAGACGTTGATATAGAGATTGATGATAAAGATCTCCGAGTCGATACATATCGTTCTTCAGGAGCGGGGGGACAACATGTAAATAAGACTGATTCAGCCGTTCGGCTAACACATATTCCAACAGGACTTGTTGTTGCATGCCAAAATGAGCGCTCTCAACATAAAAATCGAGACAGAGCGATGAAGCTCTTGAAGGCAAAGCTGTACGAACTCAAGCGTAAAGAGCAATCTGAAAGAATGGAAGGGATTAAAGGAGAGAGGAAAAAGGTAGATTTTGGTTCGCAAATCCGCTCATACGTTATGCAACCGTATCAAATGGTAAAAGACTTAAGAACCAATCATGAATCATCGAATGTTGATGACATTCTTAATGGCGAAATTGATGAGTTTATTGAAGCGTACCTGCTGAACACCCAAGTCCTTTAGAGCAATACAGACCCCTAGTGCTGAAAGTAAAGATATCGGTTTTTTCAGCTAGTTAGCACTCATCTCCCTTTCAACACGAGCAAACTACCAGTTTTTTTTGATTAGCTTCTCAAATCAGAGAAAACTAACGGAGGCTTCTTAGTGAGGTAATATCCTTTCTCTGAAGAAAACTTCTCAAGAAAAGGAGCCAAGGGCGGTTCTTTTGTTGAAAAATAAGTAAGGTGAAGTGTGTTAGAGGATCCAAAGAAAGACGATGAAGGGTTGGAAAGAAGCTCTGAGCAATCCCCCAGTCCAAAAGCATCAGAGAGAGAAACTCAAGATTCACCACAAACATTCTATGGTCCGCAAAAACCATCTCTCGAATCTCCAATTCAAGAAACTGCCGATTTTATCAATGTTGAAGAACTTATTTCTAATCCGGAGCTAAGAGAGAAGCTCAAGCAAACCGCGTTAAATGGGAGAAACCATCATGTATTCTCAGGAGATGCGGGCATAACGTATCACGACCTTGAGAAATTCAGATGGAAAGGTGGGGTGCTCGGTATTTTGAATCTCGAGCGCGATGAAGCAGTGATTAAGGGTGAACGCTGGCTTCCGTATAGAGACATGGAAAAACTCCATTTTGCAACATCAACGTTTGCTGTTCCACGTCAAAATCCAGCTAGGGCTGCGTATGTGGTTACCGAGGAGCTTGATCGAGCGAGGAAACACAGTGATATTGAAGAGACTCAAGATATTGTCTCTCGAGTCAGTCGAAAGTGCTTTGATGCATTATGCCAGAATTATGGAGTTGACGTAAAAGATACCGAAGTTTTGTTTGATGATAATGCCTCGACAGCCCTATATCAGTATCTGGGTCATATCTATGGTAAGCGTAGCGAAAATATTCTCAAACCTGGTAATGGCATACTCACATTTTTCGATACTGGTCGAGTAATTCCCATGACTATCATGGGGAACAACCCAGAAGCTCAAAAGTTTAATTTTAAGCCGAATATCGATGCTTTCCAAAATGCAAAGCTCGCGACATCATGCCCTGCGTTAGGAGACAACCTGTTTCCCCACCTTGTATCGCACCTTAGAAACGGTAATTGCCTCTCAGATCAAGAGATTTTAAAAAATATCACGGATAAAATGGAAGGCATTGCAAATGAACCTCTTCCCCGTATCTTCATTCTTCCGACCGTAACACGACTGGGAAGACGACTCCCCTTTGTTGAGATGTCTATCGCAATTCGGGAGCATGCAGCTACTCTCAATACGCTTGCTGAGATGAAAAGCCTTCCACTTCCCTATGAGCAGCCACCTATTATTATTCTCGATGACTGTCAGGGACTTGGACGAGTAAGAGAGAAGCGTTATCTGACCGGCAGAGATGAAAGTGGGATCAAAGAGAGCGAGATTCAGACAGTATGGGACTATGCTGACGGAATAATGCTGACTGGTGCTAAAGTTCTTGGCGCACTGATGGGCTCCGGAGCTATGCTCATGAAAAAGTCTCACTTTGAAGAATATGCGACACCTTTTAACGATTCGGAGATAAAAAAAAGGTCTAGAAAATTTGCATTCTATTCAACGGATAAAAAACGAGTTGAAGAGTATAACCTCCATGCTAAAGGAGTTGTACAAACACCTGAAGTCGCCTCTTTGACAGTCGCTCTGGAAGAGATGCCGAATCTCGATCATTTTAATCATAAGATAGACTCTCGGCTGAAAGAACTCCGAGAGCATGTGATAAATACTCTAAAAGAAATACCCCATATGCACATCCTAGAGCCTGAAGCCAACGGGGGGGTGGAGTTTATCTCAAGTATTATCAGCTTTCATATTACCAAAGATGGGGTAGATTTAGGTGAGGAGCTGAAAAAACGACTCTCGATTCCACTTAGTGAAAGAGATGGCGTTGGAGAAGCTATCGATCCTATGTACGATATGAAGCCGATTACAATTCCATCCAAGGTGGAAGAGCAGCAATCCTCGTGGCTGAGAATCTCCTTCGATCCTCATCAAGTCTCTACATTGTCTGAGTATGAAGACTACGCTAAGAGGCTCGGATATCTCCTTGCTCGTATACAACGCGAAGTTGAGTTGTTATCAGAAGAATTCTAATTATCTCTTCTCTTTTTGAACCAGGCTGTCCATGGTAGTGGGTGGTTCTCATTTTGTATTTCCCATAGAATACAGGGGAATCTAACTACTGCTTTTAAAGATTTTTCCCACTATGAACCGCGAGCTTACTCCAGAATGTAAGAGCTACCTCAACATTGAACATCTGTCTGAAGACGATTGTAGAACTATCATCAATAAACTCATACCAAATACTCGGACAGCGGGAGACGTTAAAATATCTGGCAATATTCCGGGACTTGATTTCCGAGGAACGGTTCTTGGAGAACTGAACTCATCCACAACCTCCTCAGCTAGTACTGGGAAAACTCACGGAAGAAGATTTCCATATACCGAGCTAGAGCAATTAGCATTTCACTCATGTACGCTTGGCATTCCAAATCGAGAGTGCGCCAAGGCTGCGCTAGCTATCTCGCTTCTGATCTCTGAATATGAGAAGTCACCCAAGCAGATACATGCGCTGACTGCTACAATCTGCGCCGAAACTTTTCGTGGGCTCTGTGACATTTATCATCTTCCTCCTGAGAGCACTGAAGCATTCTTTGATGACAATGCAACAACCGCGCTATGTCAACTGCTTGCATTGATTCCTGACGTATCTTCTCGCTCAATTTTATCATTCAGTGATACGGGAAGGCTTATTAATCCAATCCTCAAAGGCACTTGGCCCTTTTCTCATGATGCGAATTTCCCTGCTGCTATCGATATTTGGAATAATAAGAGACTTGACGCTCTTCACTACTCGAGGAGTTCACTACCAAATAACGTATATAATATTCACACCTATGCTCCGCATCGGGTAACACACGATGACATCCTCGAAAAAGTATCTGGAATTGCAACTACAGAACGCGTATCACTCGCCATTATTCCAACGATTACAAGCTCTGGATACTGCATACCTTTTAAGGAAGTTGCTCAGATATTACGCACTCATCCGAATACGAGAGATGCAGTTATTCTTCTCGATGATTGCCAGGGGATTGGTCGATTAAATCTCAAAACCGGGGAAAATATTTTCGGAAATAGAGAGCACGAACTATGGAGCGACTTTGATGGAGTCTTTTTGACCGGGGCAAAGGTACTCGGCTCATTGCTCGGGAGTGGAGCGATCTTATGGCAAAAAGACCGTCTTAACTCCCACTTTACCCGCTTTGAGAAATCACCGCTAAAAAAGAGGCATCGTCGTTGGGCATTCTACTCTGAAGATCTTGAAAAAATATCGGAGTGGAACGAGGTGAGTCGTGATGCAGGAATGGCTCAGGCACCGGAGCTCACTTCTCTGCTTGTAGCACTGAAACGACTAAAGAAAATCTCTCTGGCACCATGGAAGAGTAATGCACTGGCGGAAGAGCTTCATGTCTTGCTCGCAAATAATTCTATCCTTCCCCAAGATACACTCTCTCCATTCAATGAAACTCAGAGTGATTCCATCTTAAGTTTTTACCTGGAACGACAAGAG